>DASQCG010000186.1:0-12417 GCA_035634825.1 Thermomicrobiales bacterium
ACCGGCCATTACCGTGCCGAGCTGACCTTCCCGCAGGCCGGCAGCTGGAAGTGGATGATCACGCCCGAGCCCTTCGCCGGGACCTCCTTCGCCTCGATCCAGGTCCAGGATGCCGCCGGCTCGACCGCATCGGACAGGACCAGCGCGCACCCGGCCAGCATCCGCGCCAGCAGTTGCCAGTCGCTTGGCAAAACCGACTTCCCCCTCAGCGATGTGCTTCCGAACGGCGTCGTCCTCGACGGCAAGACGGATCAGACGACGGGCGTGGTCGGCGCGGATGCCGGCGTGCCGGTCGCGATCAGCTCAACGACGGTTGACGTCACGATCGCCGAGCTGCTGGCCGAGCCGCACGCGATCAGCGTCGTCAAGCAGGCAGATGATGCCGGCACCGAGGTCGCCTGCGGCAATGTCAGCGGCCGGATCTGGAACGACGAGCTGATCGTCGGCCTCCAGCAGCGCAACAACTCGAGCGATGTCGGCATCGCTGTCCTGCGTGAGGCAGCCGGCAAGACGACAGTCTCGCTCTATATGATGGTCGTCGCGACGGAGCAGGCCGCCGCGACCGGTCCGGAGGTGACGGTCGAGATCACCGGCAGCTCGGGCGATTGGCACTTCGAGCCGGCGCGCGTCGAGATCTCCCCCGGCACGACGGTCGTCTGGATCAACAAGACCGAGACCTCGCACACCGTGACCGGCACGGACCTCGCCTTCGAGGACTCCAGTCCGATCGCGCCCGGCGGGACGTTCAGCGAAGTCTTCACCGATCCCGGCGAATTCCGGTACTTCTGCTCGCCGCACCCGTTCATGACCGGAGCCGTCATCGTCACCGCGCCGGGGTCATGACGCCCCGGCGCTAATCGGCCCCGGAGGTCCGCTGGTGAATGACGCGCGACAGCTCGCTGATCTGGCGGAGGAGATCGAGCTGCTCCTGTTGCAGGGCCACCAGCGCGTCCCATTGCCGGCCGCTGAGATCATCCAGGCGGGTCTGGATCGCCTCGATCTCTTCTTCGGCCTGGCGATCGACGGCATAGTCCTCGATCGCCTCAATCCGGTCCCGGGCGGCCTGCCGGTTCTGGCTCATCATGATGATCGGCGCAGTGAAGGCCGCCTGGAACGAGAGGACGAGGTTGAGCAGGATGAATGGGTATGGGTCCCAGTCCCGGATCCAGGCCACGCTGTTCACGATCAGCCAGATCGCCAGGATGCCGGATTGGACGAGGATGAAGGTCCAGGAGCCGACGGACGTTGTGACCACATCGGCCGCGCGCTGACCGAGTGTCATCTGCTCGGCGGCGAAGCGATCTTCCGGCGTGCGGGACTCGCCCAACCGGACCAGCGCGGCCGCCATCGCGCGCTGCTCAAGGTCGGTTACGGGCTCGCCCTCCTGCTGCAGGATCTCGCTCAGACGCTCCGCCATGCGCATGCCTCCCACGCAGGATCATAGGAGATTGCGCGGTCGATTCCGAACGGCGATTCGCTGCGAAATTCGTCAACCGGCTGCCTGTGCCTGCGGATATGACCCGCTCTGCCGCACCCGTTGACCATCTCAACCATTGATACGGCCAAATACGATGGCATGATACGGACACGTTCAACGGCGAACCGCATCAGAGGGTCCAATGCCGGAGCCTGCCCCACCGAGCCGCGCGCTTCCCAAACCAACCCCACTGGATCGGCGTGATCCAGGACCATTACGACGTCACCTGGGCCAACGCTGCCGGCGTCACGCTCACCAATACCGTGCGTCAAACGATCCAGGAAGACTCGCTCATCGACAACGGCGATGGCACCTGGACTTACACCTTCACGATCAACGGCATGCCGGAGTTCCTGCGGACCGTGAACGGCCACGTCAATAAGGACGCCGGACGCCTCACGCAGCAGATTGTCTTCTACTTCGGCAACCTCTCGACCCAAGCCGATGACGAAGTTCTGAGCCAGACCATCCTCAAGATCACCGGGCCACATGCGACGGCCGAGAGCGGCTTCGAGATCTTCTGCCAGAATGTCCATAAGGTCCTCGGCTGACCCGAAGCAGGTGCCGGCGGTCTGGTCATGGCCGGACCGCCGGCCAACTTCTCGATGCGCGAGGGATCACGCCCCAACTGCTCGCCTCTATCCCTTGACCGCTCCCAGCGTGAAGCCCTCGATGAAGCGGTCGAGGAAGAGGTTGTAGACGAAGGCGACCGGGATCGCCACGATCACCGCCGCAGCCATCAGCGATTGCCAGAAGAAGACATCGCCCCGGATCAACTCGGTCGTTACACCGATGCTGACCGTCTTCTGGTTGGATGAGGTAGTGAAGGCCAGCGCGTAGATGAACTCGTGCAGGGTCAGCGCGACCGAGAAGACGATCGCGGTCAGGATGCCCGGCAGCGAGAGCGGCAGCACCGTGCGCCAGATCGCGCCCAGGCGGCTGTAGCCGTCGATCATCGCCTGCTCCTCGATGTCCCACGGGATGGACTTGAAGAAGCCGACCAGCAGCCAGGTGCAGAACGGGACGGTGAAGGTTGGATAGACGAGCACCAGCGACCACCAGGTGTTCTTGAGCCCGAATTCGGCCACGACCCGCGTCATCGGGATGAAGAGCAGCGTCGGCGGAACCAGGTAGACCAGGAAGATGCCGATCCCCAGGCTCTCGCCCCAGCGCCCGGCCAGGCGGGTCAGGCTATAGGCCGCGGGGACGGCCACCGCGATCGTGATGATCGTGACCAGCACCGCGACGAAGAGCGTATTGCGCAGGAAGACCGTGTAGTTCGTATCGTCGAACAGGACGCGGACGTTGTGGAGCGTCGGCGCCTCGTTGTACTTGAGCGGGTTGTTCTTGCCGTTGTAGAGATCGGTGTTCTGCTTGAAGACCGTGAAGATCATCCACGCGAAGGGGATCCCCGCAAACAGGACGAAGAAGGCGGAGAGGCTGTAAAGCAGGCCGTACCGCCCGATCGTGCGGCCGAGATTCGACGGTGCGCGATCGGATTCCAAAGCCGGGGGAGCGATCGATGTGGTTGCCATTTATGCCGTCTCCGCCCGTCGGGCCATCCGCAACATCAGGATGGCAACGGCCACCAGGACAGGGAGCAGGAAGAGGGCGATCGCCGCGCCCTGGGCCAGGCTGCCGCCATCGACGCCCTTGTAATAGGCATAGCTCGGCAACACTTGCGTGCCGCTGACCGGACCGCCGCCGGTCAGGATGAAGACGACGATGATGTCGGTGAACGTGAAGACCGTGCCGTAGAGCAGGGCGACCAGCATGATCGGCAGCAGCAGCGGCAATTTGATGTAGAAGAGCTGCCGCCAGAATCCGGCCCCATCGATCTCCGCGGCCTCGTTCAGGTCCTTCGGGATCGACGATAACCCGGCGAGCAGGATCACGGCGGCAAAGGGCAAAATCCGCCAGACATGGACCGCAATCACCGCTCCCTGGGCAAGCTCCTCCTTGCTCAGCCAGTGCATGTTGCGCGCCGGGCCCCATTTGGTGTGTGGTCCAAGCAGGCCCAGTTGCCGCAGGATCTCATCGAAGGGGCTGTAGACGTTGTCCAGCATCCAGCGCCAGCCGATCACGGCCAGCGCGAGCGGGGTGGTCCACGGCAGCAAGACCAGGAAGCGCACGAGCCGCCGCCCGGGGAAGTCGGCCGAGAGCACAAGTACCAGGATGTTGGCCAGCACAATCACGATCACCTGCGAGATGAGCGTGAAGCCGATCGAGTGCCACAGGGCCGATCTGAATGTCCGGTCGTGCCAGATCACCCGGAAATTGTCGAAACCGACCCAGTTGAGGCTCTGGTCGCCGACGGAGACATCGCTCAGGCTGTACGCCACGGCCAGGACCAGGGGAATGCCGACCAGCGCAAAGATGTAGATCACCGCCGGGAGCAGCATCAGCGGACCGAGGAATCCCGGCCGATCCAGCAGGTACCGGCCGCGGTCTTCCTCGACCGGCGCTGCGGAGGCAGCCTGCCAGGCCGGTGCGGTCATGACCGCACCTCCAGGGATACCAAAACGTAGCGCGGGGTTACCATGCCCCGCAATGCTGATTCCCATGCACGTTTATTGGAGCTGAACCGGCGAAAGGGTTGGTTCCCCACACTCAATGCCGCGCGTCGGAATTGAGCGGGGCGTGGTAACCCCGCGCTACGGATTCGAGGCGATGGTCCGGTCATGATCCGTCTCGCAGGCGGAGGCCGGTGGCGGCGTCGAATCGCTTGATCTGCTGGCATGCCACGCCGAACTCGTATGTCCGGCCCGGGACCGTGTCGATCGCCTGGGTAACCGGGAACCGCGCCACCGCCCTGGTCTCGCCGATCTCGCCGTAGAAGAGATGCTCCGAGCCCAGGTATTCCTCGCGGTGGATGTGGAACGGGAACGTTATTGAGGTGTCGCTGGAGAGCATCGGGTCGCCCACCGGCCAGAAGTGCTCCGGCCGGAAGCCGAGCAGCTCGCCGTTGCGCTGGACGAGGTTCATCGGCGGCGAGCCGACAAAGGTCGCCACGAAGGTATCGGCCGGGTCGTCGTAGATCTCGCGGGGCGTGCCGAGCTGGCGGATATGACCGAGCTCCATGACCGCGATCCTGTCCCCCATGCCCATCGCCTCGACCTGGTCGTGGGTGACGTAGATCGTGGTCGTGCCGACGCTGCGCTGGAACTGCTGAAGCTCGTCCCGGGCCGAAGCGCGGCGCTGGGCATCGAGGTTCGAGAGCGGCTCATCGAGCAGGAAGACGTTCGGATCGCGGACCAACGCCCGGGCCAAGGCGACCCGCTGCCGCTGGCCGCCCGAGAGCTGGCGGGGCTTGCGCTTGAGCAGCATGTCGATGCCGAGGATCGAGGCGGCCCAGTCGATCTTCTGCCGCTGCTCATCCTTCGGGATGTTGGCGGCCTTGAGCGGGAAGGCGATGTTCTGTTCGACGGTCATGTGCGGGTAGAGCGCGTAACTCTGGAAGACCATCGCGATCTTGCGGGCTCGTGGCGGCAGATGGGTGACGTTGCGGCCGCCGATCAGGATCTGGCCGGCGGTCGGTGGCTCCAGGCCGCCGATCATCCGCAGCAATGTGGTTTTGCCGCAGCCGGAGGGACCGAGCAGCACCAGGAACTCACCGTCGGTGCTGGCGAGATCGATTCCGTCGACGGCGGGCGGGCCGTCGCCAAAGCGTTTGGTCAGTCGTCGTGCTTCAATGGTCGCCATCGCTTGAACCGGCGAGGTGTGGGAAGTGAAATCGGAGTGACAGATACCCGTCACTCCGATTCGTCTAATATCCCACCCGCGCTACTGGCCTCCGCCGATCAGACCCTCGCCGCGCCACTTCTCGAAGATCGTATTGATCTCCTGCTCCGCCTGCGCGACGGACTCTTCCGGCTTCTGCTCGCCGCGCGCTGCCCGGGCCATCATGTCCGGGATCAGCGGCAAGGCAAAGATCTCGCCGATCGCCGCGTTGGCCGGTCCCGGCCAACCGAGGTTGACCGTCCAGTCGTTGGCGGTCTTGAGGGTGGCCAGTTTGTCCGGCGGTTGCGAGCCGTACGGATCGTTGTCGAGCCAGCCGCCGCTCTCGAAGAGCTTCGGCGAGAGGTTGGCAAAGGCCGGGAAGTTGTAGAACTTGCTCTGGTCACTCGCCTGGTCGTAGTTGGCGAGCAGGTAGAGGATGAACTCCTTGGCCGTGTCCTGGTTCTTCGAGTAGGTCGGGACCTGGTAGTTGAAGACCGCGTGCCCGTGCGCAAGCGCCCGATCGGGACCGGCCGGACCCTCCAGCGGCGTGCCGAAGTAGATGTCCGCGGCGACATCCGGCTGGCTTTCCTGGGCGGTGCGGTAGGCCGAGATCGAGTTCAGGATGTAGGAGGCCTGCCCGGCGATCAGCAGCTGGTTGTTCGAGGCGGCGTCCCAGCTGAAGACTTCGTCGGTCATCGCGCTCTTGAACAGGTTCGACATGTACGTGACGGCCGCGACGACCTCCGGCGAGTTGATCGTCACCTTCTCGGATTCGTCCTGGATCGCGCCGCCATGCGCCCAGATGATCGTCTGCGCCGCCATGCGGGAGTCGATCTCGTTGGACATGCCGATGCCCATCTGGACACCCTGATCCTGGTAGATCTTGGTGCCGCCGTCCAGCAGCTCCTGGTAGGTGCGCGGTCCATCCGGCAGCTCGACCGCCTGCCAGAGCGACTTGCGGTAGTCGGCCGGGTCCGGCGCGTAGCCATGCACGAAGCCGTAGAAGTGGTTCGTGGTCGGGTTGAAGGAGTTGCGCTTGGCCATATCGAGCTGGGTGCCAAAGCGCGCCGTCGCCTCGTTGACCAGATCGGTCATGTCGACGACCGACTTCTCGTATTGGGCAAGGGAGGAGATGTGCTCGACGAGGTCATGGCCCTCGCCCGCGGCAATCTCGCCGGCCAGCGTGGCCGGGATCTGCGCCGTGTTGATGTGGTCGACCGTGATCTTGACCTGGTTGGCGTCGCCCCAAGCCTTGGCGAATTCGTCGAACCAGGTGTCATAGCTGGGGACGAAGTGGCTCCACTGCAGGATCTTCAGCTCAGTGCCGGCGATGTTCCGTGTTGGCGTGGCCTGCTGCGCCGCTGCCTGGATTGCGAGTCGCGTCGAGAGTGGCAGTGTCGCCCCCAGCGCCAGCGCGCTTGACGATTTGAGGAGGGAACGGCGGCTGAACGGACGGTGGGACGGCGGTCGCATCAGGGACTTACTCCTTCGTTCTTCATCGGACGTCGGATCGTACCACGATATACTGAAGTTGAGTTGTTACCCAAAACTAACATGTCCCGAACCGTTCGTGAGCGTAGCTTAGTATCGTTTGCTACAAAATATGCCCGAACTCGTGGTATGTCATGCAGGCCGCGGATTCGGCCGGCTGCGCTAGGCTGGGCCCATTCGATCCGATACCGGAAAGGGCGGGCAATGGCAGCGGCAACCCACTACGACGCGATCATCATCGGCGCCGGTCAGGGCGGCAGTCCCCTCTCGACCGCATTGGCCAGGGCCGGACGACGGACCGCCCTGATCGAGCGGGACCAGATCGGCGGCACCTGCATCAATTACGGCTGCACGCCGACCAAGACCATGGTGGCCAGCGCCCGCGTGGCCTGGCTCGCCCGCCGCGGCGCCGATTACGGGGTCCAGACCGGCACGATCGCGGTCGATCAGCCGGTCGTCCGGGAGCGCAAGCGGAAGATCGTCGAGTCCTTCCGCGCCGGTAGCGAGAAACGGATCGAATCGGCCAAGGGGCTCGATCTCATTCGCGGCTCGGCCACCTTCACCGGACCGCGCAGTCTCCGTGTCGCCTGCGACGGCGACTCCGAGCAGGAGCTGACGGCCGACCTGATCTTCATCGACACCGGTACCCGAAACGCCACGCCAAAGATCGACGGCCTCGCCGATGTTCCGCACCTCGACTCGACCTCGATCATGGAGCTGGAGGAGACCCCGGAGCACTTGATCGTGCTCGGTGGCGGCTACATCGGTCTCGAATTCGCGCAGATGTTCCGTCGCTTCGGTAGTGCCGTGACCGTGATCCAGCGCGGCAGTCACCTCCTCGCCCGCGAGGACGACGACATCGCCGACGCCATGCGCCAGATCCTCGAGGAGGACGGCATCGACGTCCGCCTCAACGCCGAGGCCTCACGGGTCCGGGCGGCAAACGGCGGCGTCGAGGTGACCGTGAATGGCAAAGAGGCCATCAGCGGCTCCCATCTGCTGGTTGCGATCGGCCGCGCGCCGAATACCGACGACCTGAATCTGGCCGCGGCCGGCGTCGAGACCAACGAGAAAGGCTTCGTCAACGTCAACGAGCGGCTGGAAACGAACGTGCCCGGCGTCTACGCGCTCGGCGATGTCAACGGTGGGCCGCAGTTCACCCATATCTCGTACGACGATTTCCGGATTGTCCGCGACAACCTGCTCAAGGGCGGCAACCGCACGACCCGCGACCGCCCGGTGCCCTACTGCGTCTTCACCGATCCCGAGCTGGGCCGGGTCGGGCTGACCGAGCGGCAGGCCCGCGAGCAGGGACGCCGGATCCGGGTGGCGAAGATGCCGATGAGCTCCGTCGCTCGGGCGCGCGAGATGGACGAGACCCGCGGCCTGATGAAGGTGCTCGTCGATCGCGAGACCGACCGGATTCTCGGTGGGGCGATCCTCGGCGTCTGGGGCGGCGAGATCATGACTCAGCTCCAGCTCGCCATGATGGGCAAGCTGACCTGCCGGGACCTCAGCGACGCCGTCTTCGCCCACCCGACCCTCGGCGAATCGCTCAACAACCTGCTCTCTTCTCTGGGTTAAAAGTTGAGGGTGGAGGGTTGAGGGAACGGAAAACAGGGTTCACACGAAGATTTGGTCGACGTAGCACCAGCGCCAGTCTTCGCCCGGCTGGAATGACTGGATGATCGGGTGACCGGTGGCGTGGAAGTGCTTGGTGGCGTGCTTGTTCTTCGAGTTGTCGCAGCAGCCGATGTGGCCGCAGATCAGGCACTCGCGCAGGTGGACCCAGGTATCGCCCATCTGCAGGCATTCCTCGCAGCCCTCGGGCGTGCGCGGCTCGACATCCTGGATCTGATCGAGGTGGCTGCAACTCTGGCTCATCGGTGTGCTCCCTCTGCGATGTTCCGCTCCAATAGCGCGCGATCCCAGTTGGCCCGGTCGGCGCCCGCCTCGTAGACGCTCTCGAAGAACTCCATCACCGCATCGGCCGGCGATGGCGCGCGGCGGGCGTCCTCGTAGCGGAGGATGAACTCGCCCATGGTCGTATCGAAGCCGGCGGCATCTGGTCGGATCGTCACCTCGCTCAGCCCGGCTGGGGACGGATAGAAGTAGGCGTAATAGGCCGGCTCGCCGTAGGTGATCCCCGAGTATCCGATATTGCCGGGCCAGAAGCCGCAGGCGAAGTTCTCCTGGTCTTCGGCGATCTGCAGGAAACGGGGAGCGCCGGACGGCGGATCGGCCGGGCGACCGGAGAAGCGGGCGTGGCTGAGATCGAACGAGCCCCAGTAGAAGAGGATCGGGCTGCTCTTGCCGGAGAACCCGCTCCGGAAGCGCTGCAGGACGAGCTGCGTCTGAACGAGGATCCGCCAGAAGCGGTTGACCGCATCCGGATCGTACGAGGCGTGCACTTCGTTGATGTCGCACGAGATCGGATTCGGCACTTCCGACGGGATCGGGTTGATCGTGACCTCGATGCCCATCGCGGCCAGCGTCGCCATGAACTCGGCGTAGAAATTGGCCACCGAGCGCGGGATCAGCGGCAGCATCTTGCGCTCCCCGGCGCTGGTCTGGATCGTCAGGTTGTGGTCGATGAAGTCGAAATCGACCTCGAAGATCCGCTCGCCGGCCGGGATCGGTCCGGTCGTCAGGCCCCGCGCGCTGACGAATAAGCCGATATTCCACCATTCGTTCAGGAACGGCGTCAGCTCCAACTTGACCTTGCCGACGATCTGGGTCCACATATGGAGGGTGTCGAGCGTGTCCTGCCATTCGTCGAGCGGCAGGGCCGGCCAAGTTTCGGTATTCACGAAATCGCCTCCTGTTGGCACGTACTGGTCCCTACGTTGCCACACCGCTGCCCGGATGTCACATCGCTACGCTCCACTGGTCGAGCGCTGGGCGCGGGCGGCGGGCGTGAGCCGCTCGGCCAGGCGGAGCAGGAAATCGATCGCCAGCGAGAGGGCGACGATCGCGACCGTGCCGGCCAGGATCTGCGACGGGTAATCGCGCGAGATGCCGTCGAAGAGCAGCGAGCCGAGCCCGCCGGCGTTGATCCAGGCGGTGATCGTGGCCAGGCCGATGATCGTCACGACGGCAATCCGCAGGCCCGCGATCAGGACCGGCAGGGCCAGCGGCAGCCGCACCCGCCAGAACACCTGCCTCCAGGTCATGCCCGAGCCCGTAGCCGCCTCGATCGTGGCCGGATCGACCCCGCGCAGGGCCGCCGCGATGTTGCGGACCAGGGCGAGCTGGGCATAGGCGGCCAGGACGACGATGGCCGGGCGCTTGCCGAGGTGCAGGCTCGGGATCAGGAAGGCGAGGAAGGCCAGACTGGGGATCGTGTAGATCACGCCCAGGGTGAGCATGATCGGCAGCGAGAGCGGCCGCACCGTCGCGACCAGGATGCCGAGCGGCAGGGCGAAGACTAACGCCACGGCCAGGGCGATCCCGGTCAACTCGAGGTGCTCGCCGGTCAGGTCGAGAACGTGGCGCCAGTTCTCCCACAGGTAGTCGAGGTTCATGCGGATGCCACCGGTTCGGCCGGCTTGCTGGCCTGCTCGATCGTGCCGAGGTTGACCGAGCCCACGATGGCCATGTTGTTGTCCACGACAGCAAGCGACGTGGTGCCCTGCTCCATGAGCTGGGCGAGCGCGGCGCGGAGATCGGCATCGGCCGGGATCGTCTCGCGGGCCTCGATGTCGACTGGCTGCAGGACATCGGCCACCCGGATCAGGCTCAGGCGGCGCAGGACATCGTTCGCGCCGACCAGATCGGCCACGAAGTCGTCGGCCGGCTGCATCACGATCCGCAGCGGGGTGTCGAACTGCACCACCCGCCCCTCGCGCATGACCACGATCTGATCGGCCAGGCGGACCGCCTCCTCGATGTCGTGGGTGACGAAGAGGATCGTCTGACCCATCCGCCCGTGGATCTGAAGCAGCTCGCCCTGCAGGCGGGTGCGGGTGATCGCGTCGAGCGCGCCGAAAGGCTCATCCATCAGCATGGTCGAAGGCTCGGCGGCCAGCGCCCGGGCCAGGCCGACGCGCTGCTGCTCGCCGCCCGAAAGCTGGGCCGGGTAGCGGCGGCGGTAATCGTCCGGCGGCAGACCGACCAGCTCCAGCAGCTCATCGATCCGCTCCGAGGTGCGGCGCTTGTCCCAGCCGAGCAGCGAGGGCACGACCGCGACGTTCTCTTCGATCCGCATGTGCGGGAAGAGACCGGTTTGCTGGATGACGTAGCCGATCTGGCGGCGCAGGGCCGGGGCCGCGAAGGACTCGATGTCGGCGCCGTCGATCAGGATTCGGCCGCTGGTCGGCTCGTGGAGGCGGTTGACCATCTTCAGCAGCGTCGTCTTGCCGCAGCCGGAGGGGCCGAGCAGCGCCACAAATCTGCCCGGCTCGATGGTCAGGGAGACATCGGCCACGGCTGGGCGGGGCGCACCGGGATATTCCTTCGAGACCTGCTCGAAGTCGATCGCGCTGCCCTGGCGGTGTGAGTCGGTGATGGTCATAGCTCCTTCGGGCGGAATTCTAGGCGAGTAGTCTGAAGGCGAGCAGGCGAGCAGTTACAGGAGTCGAGAAGTCGAGGAGTCGAGCAGCCGAAACATGTGGCGCGGCGATGATAGTTGCGCGACACTCGTGGAACGGCTTGGGTGACAACCGCATCAAGCAAGGGGGAAGGGACGATGTTCAGCAGATTGGCTTCATGCCTCGTGCTCCTGTCCGTGCTTGGCGTCTTCAGTGGGACGGCGCACGTCTCGGCCCAGGACGACCCTGTGCCCGTCGTCATCGACAGCGACATGACCTCCGATGATTGGATGGCGACGTTGTTCCTCCTCAACGACCCCGACTTCGCGGTCAAGGCGATCACCGTCGCCGGGACCGGGTTCGCCTACTGCGATGCCGGCGTGCAATCCGCCCTTGGCATCCTGGCGCTGGCCGATTACGGCGATGTCCCGGTCAGTTGCGGGTCCGAAAAGCCCCTGACGGGTGACAACGCGCCGCCGGCGGAATGGCGCACGACGACGGAGGTGGTCGATGGGCTCGGCCTGCCCAAGGGTGGCACTCCCGCCGAGCAGGATGCTGTCGCGCTCTTCACCTCCACGATTCAGGATTCGCCGGAACCGGTGACCGTGCTGGCCTTGGGGCCGCTGACGAATATCGCCGCGGCGCTCGAAGCCACACCTGAGCTGGTCGAGAAGATCGAGATGATCTACGTGATGGGCGGCGCGGTCGATGTCGACGGCTCGATGGTCTCCGAGGCCAACTCCGCCGCCGAATGGAACATCTACTGCGATCCGCACGCCGCGCGCCTCGTCTTCGAGTCCGGCGCGCCGATCACGCTGGTCCCGCTGGACGCCACCAACGAGATGCCGGTGACGCCGGAGTTCGTCAAGCAGCTGGACGCGAAGAAGACGACGCCCGAGGCCGAATTCGTCGCGAAGCTCCTCGCCAACAATGCCGATTCGATCGCATCGGGCAGCTACTACTTCTGGGACCCGCTGGCGGCGGTCGTGATGAGCGATCCGAGCCTGGTGACGCTGACGCCGCGCGACGTGACGGTGATCGACATCCCCGGCGCGCCGGACGACGGCCGCACCAAGCCGGTCGCCAACGGCTCGGGGATCCTCGTTGCCACGGCGCCGAATGGCGATGCGGTTGAAGCGTCGCTGATCGCCGGGTGGAATTCGTAAGCGGAGGCGAACAGGCGAGCAGTTGAAAACTTAG
>DASQCG010000187.1:0-3952 GCA_035634825.1 Thermomicrobiales bacterium
GAACGTCCGCTCGCCGGAACGGAAATCCGGAAAATGCAGCCCGACATCGGCATTCGTAATCCCGACGGTCGTGACGTATGGCAAGTCGAGACCCTTCGCAATCAGCTGCGTGCCGATGACGATGTCGATCTCGCGCCGCTCGATCGCCTGCAGGATCGCCGCATTCCCGCCACTCCGCTTCGCGATATCGTGGTCCCACCTCGCCACGCGCGCTCCCGTGAAGAGGCGCTTCGCCTCGGCCTCGACGCGTTGGGTACCGGCGCCGAAGTAGTCGAGCGGTCCCTGGCAGTGCGGGCACTCGCGCGTCGGGCGCTCACGGTGATCGCAGCGGTGGCAAATGAGCAGCCCACGGTCCTCGTGATAGACCAGCGGTATCGAGCAGTTCGGGCAAATCCGCGCCCGACCACAGACCCGGCAGAGGACGACCGTCGCCATCCCCCGCCGGTTCAGGAGCAGCATCGACTGCTCGCCCCGCAGCAACGCCTGGTTGATGGCCTCCTGCAGCGGACGGCTGATCAGCGACGTGTGACCGGATTGCAGCTCCATGCGCAGATCGACAATCTGCACCGGCGGCAGGTCGGGCGCTGTCGAGACCGCCCGCTTGCGCAGCCGGTAGATGTCGTATTCGCCGGAATGTGCCCGCCAGAGCGTCTCAGTGCGCGGTGTGGCACTGCCCAGGAGCACGACCGCCCGGTGCCGAACGGCCAATTCAATCGCGGCGGCACGGGCATCGTATCGCGGATCAATGTCCTGCTTGTACGACGGGTCGTGCTCCTCGTCGATCACGATCAAGCCCAGATCGGGCACCGGCGCGAAGAGAGCCGAGCGCGCGCCAACCACCACCGATCGCTCGCCAGACGCCACTTGATCCCACGCCTCCTGCCGCACACCCATCGCCAGGCCTGAGTGAAGCACCGCCACCCTGCCCGGGAAGCGCTCCTTGACGCGCTGTGCGATCTGGGTCGTCAGCGCAATCTCGGGCACCAGGTAGATGGCCTGTCGTCCCTGCCGCAACGTCGACGCAATCGCGCGCAGGTAGAGCTCAGTCTTGCCGCTGCCGGTCACGCCAAAGATCACCTGCGGCCGACCGACTCGCCGCCGCAGCTCGGCCTCGATCCCCAGCCAGGCATGCTGCTGCTCCGGGTTGAGCGTCGGCAATGTCCCTGACGGATCGACCTCCGTCGCGCGGACGATCGGCCGCTCCTCGACGGCGATCGCGCCGGAATCGATCAGCTTGCGAGTGAGCTGGGCCGAAACTCCCGTTCGGTCGACCGCCTCATTGGCCCGAATGCCACCCGGCCCTGCCTTTGCCACCAAGTCGTACAGCTCGCGCTGGCGTCCGGTCATTCCGGCTGAATCGGCACTGTTCGCGGCAATCCACCAACGCTCGGTTCGCTGCCGCGCGATGCGGCTCTCGGACTGGTACCGGCGCGATACCTGGCCGGTTCGCTCCAGGTCGGCGAGCACTGTCGAGAGTGAAGACCCCATTGCTTGCTGAAGCTGATCGAGCGACATCGCGCCGTTGCGGCCGAGCAATCCGAGGACGCGCTCCTGCATCTTCGTCTTGCCCGGCGCGCGACTTTTCAGTTCGAACCAGGGCGTCACCGAGTGGGTAACCCCGGGAGGCAGCATCATCGAGAGGCAACCAAACAGGCTCGAACCCGTTTCCCGCTGCAGCCAGAGCCCGAACTCGATCTGATCGTCGCTCAGGCCATCGCCGGGCGCGACATCGTAGATCGGCCGCACATCGAAGTCCGGCGTGCGGTCATGCACGTCGATGACCACACCGAGCGCCGCCTTCTTGCGCAGCGGAACCCAGACGAGCGCGCCCCGCTGCACCGCCGGTCCGCAATCCGACGGTACAAGGTAAGTCAGGGTCGGGGAATCACCACCGGGCAGCGTGCCATCTACGGCAAACTCGGCATATTTCGGTCCCAAATGCGCATCCATGCGAACAAGCGTACGACAATCTGTCAATTTGCCGGGCAGTCAACCGCCCTATACTTCCGGGCAGCGACAGACGCGCTCCACCAGGCGGAAAGAAGGCCCCATCGATGGTTCAAGCCCCTCCCAAAACCCAGTTGATCTCCGACTTCGAAACGCATTTCGCTTCGTCGAGGGAGATGTTCGCGCGCGCGAAGCAAAGCATCGCCGGCGGCATCGCCCATGACGGTCGCCACCAGAAGCCGTTTCCCATCTATGTCAGCCGAGCCGGTGGCGCATACAAGTACGACATCGAGGACCGACGCCTGATCGACTTCGCGATGGGGCACGGCGCACTTATCCTCGGCCATGGGGATCCCGACGTCCGCGCCGCGATGCATGCGCAGATCGACAAGGGAACCCATTACGGCTCCGGCCACGAAGGCGAAATTGCCTGGGCAGAGCAGATCCGCAAGATGATCCCGTCGGCGGAGCGCGTCCGGTTCGTCGCATCCGGGACCGAGGCCAACCTGCTGGCGATGCGGCTCGCCCGCTCCTACACCGGCAAGAACACCATCCTCAAGTTCGAGGGCCACTTCCACGGATGGAGCGATTACGTCATCAAGAGCGAGAAGCCGCCGTTCGAGTCGCCAAAGGTCGCCGGCGTGCCGGACGACGTGCTGCGGACGGTCGCTGCCGTGCCGGCCAACAATGTCGAGATGTTGACCGAGCGCCTCTCGCAGGGCGATGTGGCCGCAATCCTGGTCGAGCCGAGTGGCGCCTCTTGGGGCCAGATCCCGCTCGATGCCGACTTCCTGACCAAGCTCCGGGAGGTCGCGACGCAGGTCGGCGCAGTCCTGATCTTCGACGAGGTGATCACCGGCTTTCGCTGGTCGCCCGGTGGCGCCCAGAAGCGCTTCGGCATCACGCCGGACATGACGACAATGGCCAAGATCGTGGCCGGCGGCATGCCGGGCGGGGCGGTCGCCGGCAGCGAAGAAATCATGGCGTTCCTCGAGTTCCGGGACGAACCCGGCTGGGCCAAGCGCAAGGTCATTCACCCCGGCACCTTCAACGCCAACCCGCTGACAGCCGCGGCCGGCCTTGCCTGCCTGCAGAAGTGCGCTGATCCGGCAGTTCAGGAGCATTGCGACCGGCTGGCATCGCACCTGCGCAGCGGCATCAACGTCCTGCTCGACAAGCGGGGACTGCCCGGCTGTGCGTGGGGCGCCAGCTCAGCCTTCCACATCATCCTTGACGAAACGCCGAAGAACCGCACCGCTGGCGACCTCGCCCAGCCGATCGGGATCAACCCGGAAACGCTGAAGGCAAGCGCCAAGGCCGGCCGGTCCGGACCGCTCTCGCTCGCGATGCAACTGGAGGGCGTCGATCTCTTCGGTGGAGGCGGGATGCTCAGTGTCCGCCACACCGACGAGGACATCGCCTTTACGATCGAGGCGTTTGATCGCGCCCTGGATCGATTGGAGCGAGACGGCTACTTCGCCTGATCCATGAATTGGATCAGGACGCGCTCGTAGTCGGCTTCGGTGTCGATGTCGAGGGGCGCGTTCTGATCCAAGTCGGCGAACTGGATGAGGTCGGGGTGCCGGGAGAGAACCTGCCGCGCTCCCCGGTCGCCCTCGACTGCGTCCAACTCAGTCAAGAGCGATCGGTCGAACAGCACCGGATGTCCCGTAGCTCCCCGATATCGTGTCTGGACGATTGCTGCGCCTGATTCCATGTACGCACCGACCACCGCTCCGATGATCGAGGGCGTGACCGCTGGTTGATCGCCGAGCAGGAAGAGCGCGGCATCGATGTCGTCCGGAAGCGCACGGAGTCCGGCCCGCAGCGAAGTGGATTGACCAGAGGAGAACTCCAGGTTTATGACGGTCGTGACATCGAGACCGGCTAATTCGCGCTGGACCTCAGTAGCCGCGTTCCCGACCACAACGATGGTCACATCCAGAGGCGATATCACAGCGGACTCGGTAATTCGCCTGATCACCGTTTTTCCGCAGATGTCGAG
>DASQCG010000188.1:0-9157 GCA_035634825.1 Thermomicrobiales bacterium
GACACCTTGGCCCGGCGCGGTCTTCCTCCGATGGTTCCGTGATCGACTAGTCGATGCCCATCAGGGCCATCACGATCGGGATAGTGGCGAAGCAGACGAGGCTGGAGAGGACGACGACCCGGGCGGCCTTGCGGGCGTCGCCGCCGAACTCGGCCGAGATCAGCAAGGCGTTGACGGCGGTCGGGGTCGCGCACTGCAGGACCAAAACCTGCAGGGCGAGGTGATCGAGACCGACCACCCGACCGGCGAGGTACGCGGCCGACGGGCCGCCGATCAGGCGCATCGCCGTCGCAGTGATGTCTGATGGCAGCACCGCGAACTTCTGGCGGCTGATCTGAAGCCCGAGCGTGATCAGCAGTGTCGGCACTGTTGCGCCGGCCAGCAGGTGCAATCCGTCGGCGATCCCCTTCGGCAGGGTGACGTCGCCGGCGCGGAGGCCGATCCCGACGATCAGGGCCCAGATCATCGGCAGCCTGAGTGTCGTGATGATCCCCTGCCGGACTCCCTGCCCACTGACCAGCCCCGGGCCGAGCCCGAAGACGAAGAGGGCGCTGGCCGCGAAGGTGACGAATCCCCGTTCCAGCCCTTCCTGGCCGAGCGCGAGCAGGGTCAGGGAAAGGCCGAAGTTGCCGCTGTTCGGGAAAATGGTGGTCGCGATCAGGCTCTTGCGCCCGGAGACGTCGAGTCCCGAGATCTGGGCGACGACACGGGAGAAGAGGTAGAGCGCGAAGGTGGTCAGCGAGAAGGCAATGAAGATGCGGACCGCGTCTCCGGCGCCGAGCTGGGCCCGGTACATCGCATCGGCAGCGAGGGCGGGCGCGAAGACGTAGAGAGTGAGCTTGGTCAGGGAGGCGACATCGATCGGCAAGCGCCGGCCGGCGATCACGCCGACCGCGACGATCAGGGCAACCGGCAGGACCACATTCAGGAGGGCGCTCACGCGGGAATCTTACGGCCCACCGGGGATATTCGTGGCTGGTAGCGGATTTACCGCAGCCAGATCTGCCATTGGTCCTACAGTGTTCCCGAAGGGATGCCGCCCACATGGTGGACCTCGGAAAGGAGCACTGACGTGCCGTACGCCAATCGAAGCGAGCTGCCGGATTCGGTCAAGAACCATCTCCCGCCCCATGCCCAAGGCATCTACAAGGAAGCGTTCAACAGCGCCTGGGATGAATACAAGCACGACGAGAGCCGCGCCCATCGCGTCGCGTGGGGGGCCGTCAAGAAGGAGTACCACAAGGGCGAAGACGGAGACTGGCACAAGGGCGCGACCAAGACCGACGCCTGATCGTCAGGCTGGGGCCGGTCCGCGGACGGCATCCCGATCTTGTACCTGCAGCCACGTGGCGACCGCAAAAAGCAACGCGGCGCTCAGCAAGCCGATGATCCCGACGACCGGAACCGCCCGGAGGCCGAACGCGATCTGCTGGTGATCATAGGTCGATACCCAGTCGGCTGATTCCAGCCTGGTTCGGTACGAGTCGGCAAGGGTTGCGACTCGCCAGAAAATCAGCATGCCTGCCGCGCTCAACGGGATCCAGCGATCGGCCCAGAGATTCCAGAACAGCAAGAGCAAGACTACCGCTCCGCCAAGGACCGACCAGACCGCCCACGGTTTGATGCCATCGATCCACGCAATCGACTGACCGGAGGAAAGGTCGGTCCAGCGGGTCGACTTCGCGAAGAATCCGGCAATCATCATCCCTGCAGCGCAGGCCGCAACCATCCAGGCAAGGACTGATCGGACGACTTCAGCGGAAATGATCTGCCGATTCTTGCCCATGAGTCTCCTCCCTACAACAGGCTCTTGAGACGCCCCGGGTCGATGTTGCC
Source organism: Thermomicrobiales bacterium (assembly GCA_035634825.1). Lineage (GTDB taxonomy): Bacteria > Chloroflexota > Chloroflexia > Thermomicrobiales > UBA6265 > DASQCG01. The sequence continues at coordinate 1,837 of DASQCG010000188.1, forward strand.
GCCGCTGAGGATGGCGACGGTGTTGGCGCCTTCCGGCACCTTGACCTTGCGGGTCAGCAGCGCCGCGACCGAGGCAGCGCCGGCCGGTTCGACCAGCAGTTTGCAGCGGAAGAGAAGAAGGCGGACCGCCTCGGCGAGGGCGTCCTCATCGACCAGCACGACGTCGTCGAGCATCGTCCGAATCACCTCGAACGGGATCGGCAAGGCGTAGGGCGCGCCGAGACCGTCGGCGATTGTCTTGATCGACTCGAGTCGAACCGGACGACCTTCCTCGAGCGAGCGCGTCAATGTCGGCGCGCCCTCCGGCTCGACGCCGATGACCTTGATGTCGGGGCGGATCGACTTGACGGCCAGCGCGATGCCCGAGGCGAGTCCCCCACCGCCGATACCGACAATGACGTACTCCAACTCCGGGAAGTCCTCGAGCAGCTCCAGGCCAATCGTGCCCTGCCCGGCGATCACGGCTGGATCACCGTAGGGCGAGACGTAGGTCGCGCCAGACTCCTGCTGGAAGACCTCCATCCGATCGGATGCGTCGCCGATGGTATCGCCGAAGACGAGGTCGGCGCCGTAGCCGCGGATCGCCTCGATCTTGAGGGGGTTGGCATCCCGAGCCATGAAGACGGTGCAATGCACATCGGAGAGCTGGGCGGCGTAGGCCAGACCCTGCCCGTGGTTTCCAGCCGAGAAGGTGCAGACGCCCTTGGCCCGCTGCTCCGGCGTGAGTTGCAAAACGGCGTTGAGCGCGCCGCGGAACTTGAACGAGCACGTCCGCTGCAGGTTCTCGGTCTTGATCCGGAGATTGGTGTTGGTCATCCGGCTGAGCGTCGCAGTGGGCAGGAGCGAGGTTCGCCAGATCATGGACGAGATTCGCAGCTTGGCCGCCCAGATATCCCTAATCGAGACCGGCAATGTGTTGAGGTCGAAGGTGGTCGGTCCGGGCAGACCGTCCGGTTCGGAAATAGGCTGGGTCGTCAGTGTCACGGCATCGATCCCCGGGTGCTGGTGCGTTCGTTCTGAACGTTATGTCCGATTTCCAGTATACGGCGGGGCATTCATGATCAGGCCGAAGGCGCGGTTGCGTCCATTCCTGATTGGTCCTGTTTGACGAGATCTTCAATCGGCTGAATGGTGCGGCGATTGGAGAGGAGCAAGAAGGCCCCGATTCCGGCCGCGGTATAGGTCAGGCCGCTGATCAGCATGATGGTCGGCGGCGACATGACCTTCGTGGCAATACTGCCGATCAGGGTGCTGGACAGGAACGTGACGCCGCTGAACGCGCCGAGCAGCGCGAAGATCCGGCCCCGGACGCGATCCTCGCTGTTGCGCTGGAGCATGGTGATGAACGTCGTATTCATGCCGACGATGGCCGGTCCACCGAGGACCATGATCAGCAGGGTTAGCGGGTAGTTCTGGATAATCGCGATCGCCGCCACGCCGACGCCGATGACCAGGAGGCAGGCGCCCATCATCCGGTCGTCACGGAAGCGGTGCGCGATGTGCGCGATCAAGACGCCGCCCACGACTCCAGCGACACCTCGTACCGAGAGCAGCGTGCCGAATTCGGTGTTGCTTCGATCAAGTGTCTGGCGAACGAACGGCGCGAGCATGGCGGTCAAGGGGCCGTCGGCGAGGACGATAAAAAATTCGATCACGAAGAGCGATCGCAACACGGAGCTGTGCCAGACGACACTTGCACCGGTGCGCATCGATCGCCAGATCGATTCGGTTGCGGCCACGTCGCCGCTTGATTGTGACCGCGATGCGACGGCAAGCGAAACCATGCTGACGAGGAGCGCCGAACCGAGAAACGAGGCCGTGTTGGCAAGCGCGATACCGCGAATCCCGAACCAGGCGTAGAGCACGGCTCCAATCAGCGGTCCGGCGATGCGGGCGATGTTGTCGTTGAGCGAGTTGAGCGCGTTGGCGGTGACCAGGTGCTCCTCGTCGACCACGGTTGGCAGGAGCGCGCTCTCCGCCGGCGAGTAGACAGCGTACAGGCTGGCCTGGACAATCAGGACTGCCATTGCCAGCCAGACGCCGAACGCCTCCCCGCCGATCAGGAGCACGGCTGCGGCAATCGCCTGGGCGACGTTGCCGTACAGCATGATCCGACGACGGTCCAACCGATCGACATAGACACCGGCGAAGGGGCCGATGAAGATGCCGGGCAGGGCGATCGCCGCCCAGACCAGGCCGGACTGCAAGGCCGAGCCGGTGCGATCGAGGATGAAGATCGGCATGGCCGCGTAGAAGGCCCAGTCGCCGATCAGCGAAATCAGCCCGGCGGTCCAGAGCAGGGCGAAATTACGTTGGCGAAGTGTTGCGATCATCCCGGTCCCGGCATTCCTGACAGGCAGACGGGAAGTCTAGCGCCGGACACACCAACGGCAGCGGTGCGCCGGGGGAGAGCGCAATCGCTGCCGTTGGTGGCAGAAGGGGCTGGTTGGCTGGTGTTAACTGATCAGCGAACCGGTTCCGCCGGTAATCCGCTGCGAGAGCCTGGATAGTCCCAGGCGGGCGGTCTGGCGGCGGGTGCGCTTCTCGGGCCGCATGTACATGATTTCCGGCTCATAGCACATGAGATCGACGGCGTTGCAGTAGCCGAGACCGACTTGACCATCAAGTGCCCGGACCTGGAGGCAGACGACACCCTCGGTGACTGAAACGATCCGATACGTCGTACCCGGGCCGAGCAACGGGCCCGGCTGCCGGGCATCGAGCAGCGTGGTTGCGGAGAGCAGGAGAACCGGGCAGTGCCGCGGGGAATCGCGCCAGTCCGTCAGGGCGTGGATCTCTTCGGTTCGCTGAGGCACCGGCGAGGCGGTCTCAGTCTGCTCGAGGGTCGCCTGCAACGCTTCCATCGAGCGGAGCTGACCGGTCCGGGTGCGAGGTTGGGCTTCGTCAGTGTCGGCCGACTGGGCCTCGCGCCGGTGTCCTTCCCAGATCAGATGATCCTCATGCTGGGAGTCCGGCTCAACCCGGTACCAAAGCCGCGTCCCCTCACGCCTTGCCAACCGATCGCCGCGATCAGACAACGTTGCATTTCCACGCTGGAGCATCTCGCCCAACTCCCCCATTTTCACTGTGGTGGCTACGAGGTTGCGAGCGCCGGATCGGCGCCGCGGACTTGGTTCCATCACCCGACTGTCATAGCCCGATAGTAATGGCCCGGATGGCCATTTGGAGGGACCTGCCGGTCCTACTCTTTTCGGGACCAAGGTACCGGTGCCCACCGCGCCATACTTGCGCGATGAACAATGAAGACCCGGCATTTGCGCCACCGCAGCGGACGATCACCAAACTGGCCTTCGATCAGCGGGCGATCCCCGAGATTGCGGCGCTCCTCGGTGCGACGCCAACGCTGGCGCCGTTTCAGCTCCCGGGCGGCGAGGTTCATCAACTGACTGTGCAGCGGGACGAGGCCCCTCCGACGGTGCTTCTGACCCTCTGGCCGACGATTCGCCGTATCGACGCGATCAGCCAGTCGGCGACGGTCGTTTTCACGAACGTGGCCATGGTCGAGCTGGTCGAGGGGGTCGAGGTGCTGTTCCGGCGTGGGAGCGGCGAGTACCTGATCGTGACGATCGGCGGCAAGGTAATCGTGCGGGCGTAGGTTAGTCGCGGCATCGCGCGGGCGTGAACACCCCGGGCTGAAACCTGAACCCGGCTGAAGCCGGCTGGCCGTGTGGGAATTGGGCAACGTAGCGCGGTGCGGCAGCCCCGCGCGGTGTGCATTCGCACGTGTCCTCGCATGTACCAACCCTCGGCCGGCGATTGATGCTTGCGAACGGGTATCCCGCGAGGCCGGCACGGGGCTGCCGCACCGCCCTACGTCATTCTCTTCGGCCTCGAATGGCAAACACTTCCCAACCACGGAACAAGGAATTATGGATTTCTAGCGTTGGAGGGTGAGGTAGGCGGCCAGGGAGAGGCCGAGGACCAAGACGGCGGCGATCTGGGCGATGCTGTTTTGCCAGCCGACCGATTTGCCCCGGAAGATGCGCGGCAGAACCCAGACGCGGCGCTGCGAGAATGGCAGAGCAGGCTGGATGCCGCCCCGGGTGCAGGCATCCCCGAGCAGGTGCGATATCACGCCGAAGGCGAAGGCGGCAGTCCAGGCCCGGACGTAGTCGAGCGGGACCCGGAGTGTATCGCTGATGTCCTGCTGGTTGAGGGCGCGGAGGACGACATAGACGAACGCGGTGCTGAGGGCGAGCATCAGCAAGCTGTGCGAGAAGCCGCGGTGCTTGAGGTGCCGCTTCATGCCGCTGCGCAGGTCGACGTAGTCCGGGAAGGCGCCGCCGGTTACCCCCATCCAGAGACAACCAACGGCGCCGACCGGCGGCATGAGAGCCGCCAGTGGCGCCGCTGCGGCCGCACCCATGATCAGGTGGGTCGTTCGTCGCATCGAATGGTCTAGAAGCGATCCCGGTCCGGTCGAGCTGGATTCCGCGGCCGATCGTTGCGATCGCTCCGGTTGAAGCGATCGGGTCGATCGAATCGGTTACCCCGATCGTTATCTCGCTCAAACCGGGGCGCCCGGTCGTTGTCCCGCTCGAACCGCGGGGCACGCTCGTCCCGGTCGAAGCGGGGCGTGCGGTCATCGCGATCGAAGCGTGGGGCCCGATCCTCGAACTCGCGGCGGATCGGAGCCCGGTCGCGATCGAACGGCGGGCGCGGACCGCGGTCGCGGTCGTTGTCCCGGCCGCGCCAGTTGCCCGGCTCCGGCCGGTCAAAGCGGCGCTCGCCACCGCGATCACCCCGGAAGCCGCCGCGATCGGGTCGATCACCGCGGTCGAAGCGATCCCGCCGGGGACCACCGGGACCGGCATCCGGCCGGGCGACCTCGACGTTGACGTACTTGCCCTTGATCCCGCTCTGGGAAAGGGCATCGATGACCCGCTGCGCATCCTCGGACGGGACCTCGACGAAGCTGTAGCCATCGAAGATGTCGATCGAGCCGATCGTGCGACCGGGGATATTGGCCTCGTTCGCGATCGCGCCGACGATATCCTGCGGTCGAATGCCGAGGTTGTGGCCGACGTTCATGAAGAGCCGCGACTTGCCTTCCGACGCCTCGAAGCTGCGCGGACCACGGCGGTCACCGCCACGATCTGCGCCGCGGTCGAAGCGATCGCCTCGGTCACGCGGCGGGCCGCTCTGGATGGCGACGACGGCGACATCGTCCACCTTCTCCTCGATTTGACCGCGACCCGTCTCCTCCGCATAAAGGCGCAGGGCGGCGGCGGCGATCGTGGACAGCTCGTACTCCTCGGCCATCTCCTCGACTGCAGAGACGTACCAGGCCAGGGCCGGCGCGACTTCATCGCCCAGTGCAGACGAGATCTGGTTCTTGAGCTGCTCGACGCGGCGCTCGGCGACGTCCGCCACCGTGGGCAGGCGGCGCGGCTCGATGCGGGCCTTGACGGCACGCTCGATCTGACGGATCCAGCGGACCTCGCGGGCGGTCACGAGCGTGATCGCGACGCCGGTCTTGCCGGCCCTGCCTGTGCGGCCAATGCGGTGCACGTAGGTCTCCGGGCTCTCCGGGATGTCGTAGTTGATGACGTGGCTGACGTCCGGGATATCGAGACCCCGGGCGGCGACGTCGGTGGCGATCAGGATATCGGCCTGACCGGTGCGGAAGCGGCGCATAACGCGATCGCGCTGGGCCTGGGAGAGATCGCCGTGGAGCGTCTCGGCCGAATAGCCGCGCGCCATCAGCGCCTCACCGAGCTCGTCGACCATCATCTTGGTCCGGCAGAAGATCATCGCGAGCGATGGCACCTCCGCGTCCAGGATGCGGGTCAGGGCGTCGATCTTGCGGTTGCGCGGGACCTCGTAGTAGGCCTGCGTAACCTCCGGGACGGTCATCTGCTTGCTGGCGACTGAGATCCGCTCAGGGTTGTTCAGATAGCGGCTGGCCAGCTGCACGATGCGCGGCGGCATGGTGGCCGAGAAGAGCGCGGTCTGGCGCTCGGTCGGGACCTGCTCGAGAATCCACTCGATGTCCTCGATGAAGCCCATGTCCAACATCTCGTCCCCTTCATCGAGGACGAAGAACTTGATATGGGACAGGTCGAGCGTCTGGCGGCGCATGTGATCCATGACGCGGCCGGGCGTGCCGACCACGATCTGGGGACCGCGCTGGAGGCCGCGGAACTGGCGCTCATACGGCTGACCGCCATAGATCGGAAGCGTCTCGACTTCCTTGTGGCGACCGTACTTATGGAGCGCCTCGGAGACCTGGATCGCGAGCTCCCGGGTCGGGGCCAGGATCAGGGCCTGTACATTGCGCTGCTTCGGATTGATCGACTCGATGATCGGCAGGCCGAAGGCAGCCGTCTTGCCCGAGCCGGTTTGGGCCTGGGCGATGACATCGCGACCTTCGAGCAGCAGCGGAATGGTTGAGAGCTGGATCGGGGTCGGCTCTTCATAGCCAACCGCCGTGATGCTCTTCATGAGCGACTCGCTCATGCCGAGGTCGGCGAAGGTGACCGGTATCTCTACCACTGGCTCGGGAGCCTCGGCAACCTGCGGCGCGGCGTCGGCTGCCTTGGTCGACGGCTTCTCGCCGGCAATCTCGAGCAGGCTCTTCGGGGCCTCGTCGGCCTCCGCCTTCTTGCGGGAGCGCTTCGGCTTCTCTGCTTCCTCGACAACCGGCGCGGCCTCGGCAACCGGTTCTGCGACGGCCTCAGTCGGCTCAGGGGTCGCTTCGACGACCTCGGCGGTCTCCTCCGTTGCCTTCTTCCGGGTGCGCCTGGGCTTGGCCTCTGCGGCGACGGCCTCGACGGCGTCCTCTTCCGTGGCCGGGGCAGCTTCGGCTACCGGCTCATCGGTTTTCTTCTTGCGGGTCCGCTTCGGCGCGGCCGCTTCTTCGACGGCTGGCTCGCTGGCGAAATCGTCACCGGCGTTCCACGCCTCAGTAATCGACTGCTCCTGCGCCATATCGGCGTCGGCGGCAGCCTTCGTCCTACGCCGTTTGGTCGGCGTCTCACTCGTTGTTGCCATGAATGGCATCCTCTTTACACGATGCCTTGCGCTTAAACGGGGTCCAAACCCTATTCCCCACAAAAACCACAGACGTGGTTGGACCACGGAAGAGCGCTTGGCGCCCATTCGGCCGCGGGCGCGGCCACACTACTCACAACACCCAGCACACACACTCGGAAGGAACATTGGGGATCCCGAGAACGGCCACTCTGCGGCGTTCGGCTGATAAGTATAGCAGGCGAGCGGTCGGGAGGCGAGTTACACACCTGAGTGTGAGGTCCGTGAGATTACCGCCATTGGCCCTGTCAAACGGGAGGAGTGGCGA
>DASQCG010000189.1:0-2076 GCA_035634825.1 Thermomicrobiales bacterium
AGTTCCTCGGAGAAGACCTGGACGCCGATCTGGATATTGGCCGTATCCGGTGTGACGATCACCTCGCCGACGCCCGTTACCGAGATTGTGCCGGGTGTGGTCGACTGCGCGACCGGCGTGGCCTGGGCTCCGGCCTGCATCGGGGCCTGGGACATGACCATCACCCCCAACACAGCAAGCGGAACGAACAATTGGCCGAACCGACGTTTGAATGACGAGCGTTCCACGAATTTCTCCCTTCTGTCGCAACCTCCGTAGTTGCCTTCACTACCACAACGCCAGGTCAATCTGGAAAGTTCCACGGGGATTCATCAGGGCTGTCCAACTCTATGGTACCTGCTTACGGAAGCGCGTCAGGCCGATCACCAGGCCGCCGAGAATCAGGATTCCAGCTGCCAGCACGGCCTGTGCCAGGCCGAGCCATGCCCGGTCGCTGGTTCCGGTCGAGACCGGCGCGATGGTCGGAGTTGGCGTGGGGGTCTCAGTCCGGCTCGGCGTCACAGAGGGGACCGGCGTCGGCGAGGGGGACGGGGATGCGGTCGCCGAGGGACTGGCGGTCGGCGTGGCCGGTTCGGCGGCAACCATGATCGTGGTGTCCGACGCCGCGCTGGATGACGACTCGTCGGTCGCCCCGGTTGGCGCCGGCTGGCCCTGACCGGGGAGCTGCATCTCGGCCGATCCGCTCGACTCGCTCGCGGATGATGTGGTCGGCGCTTCGGATTCACCTGGTTCGGACTGTGCTGGCGCGGCGGCTCCAGCGCCCGATTCATCGGCAGCGGCATTGTTGCCGGAATTTCGCGATGCCGAATCGGTCGGAGGTGGCGCCTTTTGGGCAGTATTGGCAATCGGAGTCTCTGTGATGGCCGGGGTGTTCGTCGCGGCAAATTGGTCGCCGCCGACCACGCTGGTCGTCGCAGCAGGGGCCGTGAGCTCTGAGACTGGTCCTGATGATGGCTGATCGTCGGCAATCCGGTACGCGGTGATGCCGCCCAGCATCAGCAGGAGCGCAACCGTCGTGGCCCGCATCGCCGGCAGCATCGGCAAGAGCAGCGCTGCCAGCCGATCCCACAGGGTTGCCGGCCGGGCGAATTCCGGACCGAGTTGGAACGAGCGCGGGATATCGACCTGCGGCAAGTCGCTCAGCAGCGAGGCCAGCATCTGGACATCGGCCAGCGAGCTCCGGCAGTCGACACAGTGCGAAAGGTGCGCGTCGGCCCGTGCTCGCTCGGCCGAGTCGAGATCGCCGTCGAGATATCGATTGAGCTCGTCCTCGCTCAGATGACGATCATCGCGCGGACGGTCGCTAGCGCCCATGGCCGCAATCCTGAATCGCGAACAGTGCCCAACTCATCCGGCCGGCTCCTGTTGCGCGCTGTTAACAAGACGTTGATATCGCTCGAGATGTTCCCGGGCGTTGGTTTCGGCCAGGATCAACTCGCGGAGGCGCGCCCGGGCCCGGAAGATCCGCGACTTGACCGTGCCAACCGCGACCTCCGTAATCTGGGCGATCTCGTCGTAAGAGTGGCCCTGGACATCGGACAGAATGATTGCCATGCGCTGGTCGTCGGGCAGCTCGCCCAGCGCCCGCTCGAGGAAGGCCGACAGCTCCCGCCGGCTGGCGTGGCCTTCCGGGTGCTCGGCGATCGCGGTCTGGCTCGTCCACTGCGGCTCCGTCTCGACCAGCTCCGCATCGAGCGAGCCGGCCGGGCGACGTCCCTGGCTGCGCAGGATGTCGTAGCAGCGGTTGGTGGCGATCCGCAACAGCCATGGCCGGACGAGTCCGCCCCGGAACGTGCCGATCGAGGTCCAGGCCTTGATGAAGGTGTCCTGCGTCGCGTCTTCGGCCAGGGCGGTATCGCGCAGCATCCGTAGGCTGACGTTGTAGACCGAGCGCTGATGGCGGCTGACCAGCGAGTTGAACGACGGCAGGTCGCCCTGCTGCGCATTCTGGATCAGTCGCTCGTCGAGTCGGGCTTCGACATCGAGCCCGGGCGGTTCCGCCTCTTCAGTTGTGGGTGCGCAGGTCTGCGTTCGGCGTCGGAACATGTCCGGTGTCGATCCTGTCTGGTCGTCGCT
>DASQCG010000190.1:0-11364 GCA_035634825.1 Thermomicrobiales bacterium
TGCCGTGCCCGAAGATGCCCCACATGCCGGCGAAGAACGGCTGGGTGACGCCGTCCCGCTCGACCGCCTGCGCGGCGAGGAAGCGGACCAGCGCCTGGGCCATCGTGGCGCGTTCTGTCCTCATGTCTGTCTCCCGCCCGCGCCGCGGTTGACGCGCTGGTCGATATCCCGCCACGACTGCGCGCCTTCGTTCATCTCGTCGCTCCAGGTCGCGCGAGTCCAGGCGTGGACCGGGTCGTCGGCCGGCTGCATGGTGCGGACCGCTTCCTCTCCGGCGAGGATGTTCAGGTAGTACCCGTTGTAGCCGTGGGCGACGGCGAAGGCGTGATAGCCCTCGGGCACCAGGAGCAGGTCGCCGTCGCGGATGGTCCACGCCTCGTCGATCCGGCCATCTTCGGTATAGAGCCGTTGGAGTGCGAAACCGTCCGGCGGATCGATCCGGTAGTAGTAGATCTCCTCGAGGTCGGCCTCCGCGGGCATCCGGCTGACGTCGTGCTTGTGGGGCGGGTAGCTGGACCAGTTGCCGCTCGGGGTGATCACCTCGACGACCAGAAGCCGATCGGCCGGGAAGTCGGGCTTGATGATGTGGTTGATCTGCCGGGCGGCATTCCCGGCCCCGCGGATCTCGACCGCGACCTCGTCGGCCGAGATGAAGCGGGGCGGATACGACCGCTGGGCGCGCGCACCGCAGATGGCCAGCTCGAGCGTGTCGTCGGCCCGTACCTGATATTCAGTGCTGATCGGCAGGTAGACCGAGGACGTCGGTCCGGCGAAGACATTCTCCCGGCCGCCGATGCCCCACTCGTGCTCGCCGCTGCGCACGATGCAGCTGCCGGAAAGTGGCACAAGGGCGACCTCGTCCGGGCCGGTCTTCCCGCGCCAGGATGTGCCGGGTGTCAGGCGCAGCACGGTCAGACTGCAGAACTCCCAGCCGGCGGAGCCTGGATCGACCGCGATCAGCGTGCTGACCGAGAGGCCGGTTGGCGGCGTGGTGTGAAGCAGGAGATCGGTCATCAGGAGCCTCCTCGCGCGAACTGGGCGAGCTCAATCGGACGCCGCTCGCGCACGGATGCCTCGGCGGCGTAGGCCATGGCCAGCGCGGCCCGGCCGTCCGCGCCGGACACGCTCGGCGGTCTGCCGGACACGATCACATCGACGAAGTCGCGGATCTCGTCGACATAGGCCTGGTCGAACCGCTCGAGGAAGAAATAGACGTGGTCGGTCGACACGCCGGAGCCGGTCAGGGCGGTGACAGGCGTGTCCCAGTGGAAGCCGACGAAGAGCGCGCCTTCGGAACCAAAGATCTCGGTGCGAACGTCGTAGCCGAAGCCGGAGCGACGGCTGTTGTCGATCACCGCCAGCGCCCCGCTCTCGAACCGGACTGAGACGATGCTGGTGTCGACATCGCCCAGCTCCGCGAACATCGGGTCGACCAGGCAGGCGGCCATTGCCGATATCTCGACCGGCTCGCTCGCCGCGAGCCAGCGGACGCAGTCGAAGTCGTGGATCGCCATGTCCCGGAACAGGCCGCCGGAGACGGCGACATAGGATCGCGGTGGCGGAGCCGGATCGCGCATGGTGTCGCGGATCGACTCGATCGTGCCGATGCGGCCCGAGACGAGGTCGGCCTTGGCGCGGCGATAGCCCTTGTCATAACGACGATTGAAACCGACTTGCAATCGCACTCCGGCCTTCTCGACCGCGGCGATCGCGCGGTCGGTCGTCACCAAATCGAGCGCGATCGGCTTCTCGCAGAAGATGTCCTTGCCTGCCTCCGCCGCGGCGATGATCAGCGGCGCGTGGCTGTCGGTCGAGGATGCGATCACGACCGCGTCGACATTCGGGTCGCCGATCAGGGTCGCGGAATCGGTCGTCCACGTGTCGATCTTCAGGTCGGCGGCGATATCGCGGGCGGTCTGCTCGTTGGCATCGGCTATGGCGACCAGCTCGGCGTTCGGTGTTTGGCCGGCGAGGGTGCGGGCGTGGCGTTTGCCGATCCGGCCGGCGCCGAGCACCGCCACGCGAACCGTGCGACTCACGGCCGACCTCCTTCGAGCAGGGCGATCGCCGCGTCAGCGACGTGCTTCGCCGTCAATCCGTACTTTTCGAGCAGAGCGTCGTTCGGGGCCGACTCGCCGAAGGTGTCCCGGATGCCGACGCGCCGCATCCGGGTTGGGCGATGCTCGCCGAGGCATTCGGCCACCGCGCCGCCGAGTCCGCCGATGATCGAGTGGTCCTCGGCCGTGACAACGGCGTTTGTCCGCTCCGCCGCGGCGACAATCGCCTCGACGTCGAGTGGCTTGAGGGTCGGGACATGGAGGACGTCCGCCTGGATCCCCCGGGCTGCCAACAGTTCGGCCGCTTCCAGCGTGCGGATGGTCTGGGTGCCAGTGCTGATCAGGCTGACATCGCCACCGTCGCGCAGCAGCTCAGCCTTGCCCAGCCGGAAGAGGTGATTTTCGGGGAAGACGACCGGGCTGGCATCCCGCGTCACGCGCAGGTATTGCGGCCCTTCCGTCTCCATCATCGAGCGCATCGCCGCCGCCAGCTCATTGGCATCGGCCGGGGCGATCACCGAGATGCCGGGCATAGCGCGGAAGACAGCCAGGTCGTCGACCGACTGGTGCGTCTTGCCGGTCTTGCTGGTCAAGAGGCCGCTGTAGGAGCCGCAGAGCTTGACGTTGAGGTGCGGCTGGGCAACCACGACCCGGATCTGGTCGAGCGCGCGGGAGGTCAGGAAGGCGGTGAAGGTGCTGATCCACGGCACGTAGCCGCAGGTGGCCATGCCGGCCGCGACGCCCAGCAGGTTCTGCTCGGCAATGCCCATCTCGAAGAAGCGATCCGGTACAGCTGCGGCAAAGATGTCGGCCCGGGTCGAGTTGGCCAGGTCGCCGTCGAGTACGACGAGCTCCGGGTATTGCTCGGCCAGTGCGACCAGGGTATTGCCCCAGGCATCGCGGACGGCCACGCTCGGCGCATCGGCCAGCGGGCGGAGCTCAGTGACGGCGCTCATTCCGATGCCTCCAATTCGAGCTCGGCCAGCGCAGCGGCCAGTTGCTCGGCATTCGGCGGCAGGGCGTGCCAGGTGAATTGATTCTCCATGAACGAGATGCCTTTGCCCTTGATCGTGTGCGCGATCACGCAGGTCGGCCGACCAGTGTGGGCGACCGCCTCGGCAAAGGCGCGCTCGATATCGGCATGGTCGTGCCCGTCGCATTCGACGACGTGCCAGCCGAATGCCTCGAACTTGGCCCGGGGATCGTCGTACGGCCGGTCGCGGGTGAATCCTTCGGGCGACGGCCAGCCGAACTGCGGCAGATTGTTGGCGTCGAGGATCGCGGTCAGGTTGTCGAGCTCGTAGCGGGCGGCGGTGAAGCACGCCTCCCAGATCTGCCCCTCCTGGATCTCGCCGTCGCCGAGCATCACCCAGGTCCGGTAGCCCTGACCGCGCAGCTTCGCGGAAAGCGCCATCCCGACGCCGGGCGAGAGTCCCTGGCCGAGCGAGCCGGTCGACATATCAAGGCCCGGCAGACGGGTCATGTCCGGGTGACCCTGCAGGCGGGAGTCGATCGCATCGAACGTGCGCAGCTCCGCGACCGGGAAATAGCCGCGCAGGGCGAGGACCGTGTAGATAGCGATCGAGGAATGACCCTTGCTCAGGATGAAGCGGTCGCGCTCGGGCCAATCCGGCCGGGCGGGATCGATGTTCAGCGTGCGGAAATAGAGGTGGACCAGCAGGTCGGTCGCCGAGAGCGGTCCGCCGACATGACCGGCTCCGGCGTGGTGAATCGTCTCCAGGATCAAGCCCCGGGTGCGGGCGCTCAATGCCTCGAGGGACGTGGACTGCGAATCACGGGGATCGATGGCGGTGCTAGATTCCACAGCAACTCCGAAGGTAGGCACGATGGGCGGCGGCGCGCTCGGTCGGATCGCCTTCGCAGGTGTCTTGCTCGACGACGACCCAGCCATCGAATCCTACGACTTGCAGCGAGTTCACGATGGCCGGGATATCGACCATCCCGCTCCCGAACGGGCAAAAGACGATCTGGCGCAGCGCATCGGTGAAGCCCCAGCCCGCCTGCCTCGCCCTGGCGAGGATCGCCGGATCGACATCTTTGAGGTGCAGGTGACCGATCAGCCCGCTGTTTTCGCGGACAAATGCCGTCGGGTCGCCGCCACCGTAGGCGTAGTGGCCGGTGTCGAAGCAGAGCGTTGCGCCGGTTCCGGGCAGCAGCGAAACGAGCCGGGCACACTCGCCCGGACTCTCGACGTAACTACCGACGTGGTTGTGATAGCAAGTGCGGACACCGCGGGCCGCGGCGCGCTCGGCGACGGTCCGCAGATGTTCGGCGAATCGCTGCCATCCGGCCTCGTCGAGACCCGCGCTGCCGTCGTCGGGGACTCTCCCGGCCAGGGCGATCCGCTCCGGCGTCATCGCATCGGCCACCACCAGCACGTCGCAGCCGACTCCGGTCAGCATGTCGAGGATCGCATCGATCGCAATCAGGTCCTGCTTGAAACCGTCGGCATGGCTGAAATGGACCCATTGATAGGAAGCGCAGAGGGTGAGACCGCGTTGATCGAGCGCCGCCTTGAGCGTGGCCGGATCGTCCGGAAACTGGCGGTCGTGCTCGGTTCCGGCGTATCCGGCCGATGCCATCTCGTCGAGGATTTGCGGGAAGGGCGTCGGCGTACGCCAGTCGGGCAGGTCGCCGTTGTTCCAGTTGACGGGTGCGGTGCCGACCTTGATCGGGGTCATGGCTGGTCCGGGGCAACTGGGGCCGATCTGGCGCGGTCGGCCCGGGCGAACTCCTCCAGCTCGTGGGCCAGCTCGTCCAGCTCCTCGCCGCCGGCCATCATCGCGACGACCTCCTCCCGCGTGACCTCGGACTTCGAGAAGGTGCCGTACGAAGTGCCGCGGTTGAGCAGGGTGAAGCGGTCGCCGATCGGGTAGGCGTGGTGGACGTTGTGGGTGATGAAGACCACGCCGAGCCCCCGCGCCCGGGCCTGGGCGATATAGCGGAGCACGACGCCGGCCTCCTTGACGCCAAGCGCCGCGGTCGGCTCGTCGAGGATCAGCACCTTCGCGCCGAAATGGACCGCCCGGGCGATCGCGACCGATTGCCGCTCGCCGCCCGAGAGGGTACCGACCGCCTGATCGGTGCTGCGGATCTGGATGCCCATCTTCGACAGCTCGTCGCGCGTGACCCGGTCGGCCGTCTTGAAATCGAAGCGGCGGAACGGTCCCCAGCCGACTTGCGGCTCGGAGCCGAGGAAGAAGTTCCGGCTGACGCTCATCAGCGGGATCATCGCCAGGTCCTGGTAAACCGTGGCAATGCCGGCCGCGAGGGCATCGCGCGGCGAGGTGAAGTGGACGGGCTGGCCGTCGACCAGGTACTCGCCCTCGCTCGGCTGGTGAACGCCGGAGAGGATCTTGATCAGCGTCGATTTGCCGGCGCCGTTGTCGCCCAGCAGGCACATCACCTCGCCGGGGTACACCGTCATCGAGACATCCTTGAGGGCGATCACCGAGCCGAAATAGCGCGAGACGTTGCGCACCTCGAGGATCGGCGTCACGTCCGGGACAGCCGCGGCGGGCATCGCGGTCATGACCGTTCTCCCGTCGCGCGCTGGCGGATGAAGCGATTGACCAGCACGGCAGCGAGCAGCATCGCGCCCAGGAAGACCTGGAACCAGTCGGCGTCGAACCCGGCAAAGACGATGCCCTGGTTGACCATGCCGACGATCAGGGCGCCGAAGAACGCGCCGATGACCGTGCCGTAGCCGCCGGTCAGCAGAGTGCCGCCGACGACCACCGCGATGATTGTGTAGAACTCGCGGTATGTCCCGCGCAGCACATCGGTGCCGGTGAAGGTGATCGCCTGGATCATTGCGACCAGCCAGGCGGATGCGGCCGTGCCCATGAAGAGCAGGATCTTGACCCGGTGGACCGGCACGCCGACGTTGCGAGCGGCCTGGAAGCTGCCGCCGACGCCGAAGGTCCAGTTCCCGAATGACGAGCGCAGCAGCAGCCAGGTCGCGAGGATCGTCAGGCCGATCCACCAGAAGATGCTGACTGAGAAGTTGCCGCCGCCGATCGAAATCTTGTTGGCGAAGATCTTCTGGGCGAGGTCGTAGCCATCGGCCTGGTTGAGCTTGCCGACCTGCGTTCGTCCGGTGATCTGGCGGGTGAAGCCGATTGTCGCGCCGCGCAGGATGAAGAGTGTCGAAAGCGTAACGATGAAGGAGGGCAGGCCGGTCCGCAGCACCAGCAGCCCGTTCACCGCGCCGACCGCCAGCGCGAAGATCAGCGCGACGGCCATCGCCGGCCAGATGTTCCAGCTCCGCTCGCTGACCAGCAGCGCCATGATCATGCCGGACGCGCCGATCATTGAGCCGATCGACAGATCGAACTCGCCGCCGATCATCAGCAGGCAAACCGCAATCGCGAGGATGCCGAGCTCGGCTGATACCTGCAGATAGCTTGCGGTGGCGCCCATAGTCCGCCAGCCGGTATCGCCGGCGATCGGCGGGAGAGCGAAGAAGACCCAGATCGCGATGGCGCCGGCAATGGCGCCGGATTCGGGCCGGATCAGAAGCCGGCGGAGCGCGCTGACATCGGCAATGCGCTCATCGACCGGTCTGGGAGCCGCTTCAGCGGTTGTGCTCAATGCACACCCTTCCTTTCGGGCTCAACGAAGGGCGGCGTGACCCGCACCGAAGTCCGGGTCACGCCAGGTCGTTGCGTGCTTATCGCGTGCCGGCGGCGGCCAGATCGATAACGCGCTGTGCGTTGTCCTTGGTCACGAAGCCGGGTCCGGTCATGATCACCGGGTTGGCGATCGTGTTCAGGTTCGTCGCGTAGAGGGTGAGCAGGACGATCGGGTAGTAACCCTGCTCGTACTGCTGCTGGTCGATCGCGAAGAGCATGTTGCCGTCCAGGATCGCCTGGAGGACGTCCGGCGAGAGGTCGAACGTCGCCAGCTTCATCGTGCCAAGCTGGCCGGATTCAGTCAGGGCAGCCAGGGCCGGCGCGGCGCCGGTCGGGCCGAGGGTCAGGATGCCGTCGGTATCCGGGGCGGAGGTCAGCGCGGCGCTGATCTTCTGCTGGGATCCGGTCGGATCGGTCAGGTCGACTGCGAGCACCGTCGACTTGCCGCCGGACTTGGTAAGTCCATCCTCGAAGCCCTTGCAGCGCTGATCGAGCGCGGCGTTGCCGACTTCCTGATTGACGCAGAGAGCGTTCTTGACGCCGGCCTCACCCATGCGCTCACCGGCGCCGAGGCCCGCTTCGTACTCGGTCTGCCCGACGTGGTTGAGCGCGCCGAGCTCCTGCGAAACATCGCTGCCCGAGTTCATCGTGATGACCGGGATGCCTGCGGCGACGGCGGCCTTGATGGACGGGCCGAGCGCATCCGCATCCGGCACCGAGACGACGAGGCCATCCGGCTTGGAGGCGACGGCGGCGTCGATCAGCTGCGACATCGCGACCATGTCGAAGGTCGGCGGCGCCTGGTATTCAACCTTGACGCCCATGTCCTTGCCGGCCTGCTCGACGCCCTTTTGGACGACCGACCAGAACGGGTCGGACGCCTGGCCGTGCGAGACGACGACGAAGCGGAGCTGGGAGCGGTCGGTGCTGTTCTGGGCTGATGAGATGCCGAAAAAGCCGATTGTTGCGATTAACGCCACGCTGAGGAGTGCGAGCCACCGAAACGACCGATGCATGGGGCAGTCCTTTCACCAGTGAATGCGGGCACGCATCATCTCCGATGCGTACGCTCGTGCCATGCCGCCGGCGCGACCGCCGGACTGAAACCGAGAGGGCCTGAGGCCGAAGCGGTCAGCAACGGCGCGTCAGCAAAGAGCACGAGAGTGGAGTGAGTATGCCCGAATCGGTGCGGCCACGCAATGGAGGTTGAGGGTGAAGGGTTGAGGGTGGAGGGAACGGGAAATGGGGTGGTTGGTTTAAGGGTGGACGGTGGAGGAAACAGGGGTCAGGGATTTGTAGCGTCGCATGGCAATGCGACCTGAGCCCCCGCAGACGAGTTCGATACCTGGCGACCAACATCCCGGCACCTGTCAGGATCAGACCGATGTGACATCGTGCTGCATGACGATCAGGCCGATCTCGAACGGCACGCCGACCACCACATTTTGGGGCGGCGCATCGAGGTGGACAGTCGCCATCCTCCGGCCCGAACCGGAGTGGCAACAACAGCAAGCAGGGCAAAGATGAAAGCGAACCGGGCAAGTGCGCGAACCATGCAACTACTCCCCCTGAGCATCGCGCGGCAAACGCGCCAAACATCGGCGCGGCTCACCCAATACAACCGACGCAGTGCATCGGTTCCGTCACGTCATCCCGAGGGTGAAACGGTGCGCAAACCCAAACGTAGCCCCGGCCCCCCCGATGGCCGGCATGTGCTCACCAACCGTTCGCTCATTGGAGTCGAGTGACTTCGATGACCAGGTGGTGTTCAGGAACGGATGAGGAGGAAGTGGCGGCACAGGAGACCGGGCGGGGATTGCTCCCCGTCCGGTCGTCTTCGCTGTTGGGTTTTCGGGATCCGCTCCCTCAATTGCTGCACGTCGTCTCGCAGGTGCCGGCGCAGCAGGTCTCGCCGGTCGCGCAGGTGGATGTCCATCCATTGGAGTTGATCGACGCATCGCACTTCCGGCAGTTGGCCGCGTCGAGCGTTTCGTCCGCGACGCAGGTACCGCTGATTGCGCACCAGCCTCCCTTGAGGTGAGGGATGCAAATCGTGGAGTGTCCGTTGTCTAGGCAGGTCGCGGTGTGGCACGCGTCCGGGTCCGGACAGTCCCTATAAGTCCCTCGGCAGAACCCACCCTGGCAGCTTGCGCTTACAATGCAATTGTCATTTATCGAGCAGAATGCGCCTTCTTCCCGAACGGTCCATGCGGTCTGGCTCGTGTCCGGCCGGCATTGCTCGCACTGATTGCTTGGGTTGAGGCCGAAATTCGTGAAGGTGGACACGCACTGGCCGGCGATCAAGCAATGGTTGGCCTGGATTCGGTCGGCCCCGCAAGTGCCGGTCGTCGCATCGCAGGTCGCCTCCATGCAGGCCACGGTAGTCGTGCAGACGGGGCTCCAGGCGGTCTGACTCTTGCTCGGATCGCAGGTCTGGCACGGGTTCGCCGGGTTCAGGCCGGGGGAGTAGCACGCCCCGGCGATGGCGCAGAATTCTGCATTGATCGGGTTGGTGCAGAGACCCGTCGCCGAGTTGCAGGTGCCGGCGTCGTGACACCCGTCGAGCGGCTGGCATGTGACCGGATCCCCGCTGACACACGTGCCACTTTGACAGTTGTCGCCCACGGTGCAGCCGTTCGAGTCGTTGCAAGACGCGCCGTTTGGCTTGGCGGGGTTGGTGCAGAGTCCGGTGGCCGGGTTGCAGGTGCCAGCCTCGTGACACTGGTCGCTCGCCGTGCAGACGACGGGATTGCTGCCGACGCAAACGCCGCTCTGGCAGGTATCGGTCTGGGTGCAGAGGTTTCCGTCGTTGCACGAGGAGCCGTTCGGCTTCACCGGGTTGGTACAGGATTGCGTGGCCGGATTGCAGACCCCGGCGGCGTGACATTGATCGCTCGCCGCGCAGGCGTTAATGCAGATCTTGCCGCAGAGCTGGCGCGTGCTGCTCGCCGGTTTGGCCGGACCGCAGTCGTAGCACGGGCCCTTGCCTTTGGCCGCGGCATTGACGCAGTCGCTGGCCTTGGGGGACTTGTCGCCGAAGACCTGGTTGCACCATTGGGTGCAGCGACTTGTGCCCTTCGGTCCGGCACTGACTGCCCCAAATCGGCTGAGGCCGGTGGCGGCGATGGCGGATGCGGCGAGAGATTTGATGACGTTGCGACGGCTGCGGGGAGTGGCGAGAGAGCGGGTCAAGCGATCAAAGCGGTCGGCATCCATCGGGGCAGGACCTCCCTACCGAAACGCATGATGGCGCAGCGGGCGTCGCCGGCACGGCCCGGCAGCACGGGTGGGCTACTCCCGCATGTCTGGCGCGCGCCAAGAGATCCACAACGAACGGGCGCCAAGCAAATATTTTCTGTCAAGAAGCCGTACGCCCAAATAGTAGCAGGACCTACTGGGAATGCAATGCGCCGGGTTCGGGGTTCGGGGAGGAGTGTAACTGTCTACCGGCTACTGACAACTGGCTACTCGTTCCATTCCCTCAACCCTGGTCCCGCCTATGATGGCCGGGTTCCAGCTCTGGGACGAAGGGCAGCGTTTGCTGTTGATTGCCGCTGCGGGAGAAGGCGGGGCGGGGGCTGGGAATGGAGCGGGAGAGGGCAAAGTCGTGCGCCTGTAAAGCATTTGACCTAGCGTATTGACCGCACGACATGCACATACGCGTGTTGCTATACAAAACGCGGGGGAATTCCTCCACTCGATGTATTGGTTCAGAGGAATGGAGTACCTCTATGGCAACGATGCGAGGAGATGCTAGCGACGTCGATACCCGTCGCAGCGATCGTCCGGTTCGCGCTCGGACCACTTTCGATGAAACCAAGATCTCGTTCCTGACGACCGAGTTCTGGGCCATGGTTGGTGTGATCGTAGCGATCCTGATTGCGACGCAGCAGCTTGATCAGATGACTGGCGAAGAGGGATGGACCCTCGTCGCGGCGGTTGCGATCGGCTACATGGTAAGCCGTAGTTTGGCGAAAGCCGGCAACGCCCACCGCGACACTGACTACTAGGCCGGGGTAGACCCCGCCGGCCCAGCCGCAGCCGAACACGCCCTGTGCGCACACCCGCGCACAGGGCGTTGCTCTGCCAGTCCCACTGTCCCACTTTGAGCCGACGGGCCTGGCGCCGATCGCAGCTAGCTGATTCCGTCCCTTGACAAGAACATATGTTCTTTTTTAGGATGGTGGGAACGGTGATCCTGGATGATGTCCCGACCTTGGCCTGCCCCGTGTTGGCAGAACGGCCGGTCTGTGCGGACCCCACCACGGCGGAAGCCATCACCGCTCCCTGCCGCGCGAGCGTGTCGCGGACAGCGGCTTCGACGCGCCCTCCCACCCATGCGGGGCGCGCCGCCCGCTGGCAAGGGGGTGCACGCACTGCGCAGCCACGGCCACGGCGGGGCAAGACCAGACCCCTCCGCAGCACCTTCGGCCGGATGACGCATTGCCCATAGGCGCGCACGCGAGTTAAGGGTTAAGAGTTAAGGGTTGAGGGAACGAAAAACCAACGACCCAAAACCTAGAACCTAGAACCTGATCCACGGAGGTTGCATGCCTGAGTCAACCATCGTCCGGCCGTCGCCCGCGGAGGCCCGCCGGAGCGTGATTGCCGCCTGGAAGGACCCGATCGCGGCGGACTTCCGGCTTTATGTC
>DASQCG010000191.1:0-4234 GCA_035634825.1 Thermomicrobiales bacterium
GAGACAACTTGCACGATCGCAGGTCAGGCGATCCCGATATGACACCGCAAATGAGAACCGACAGCATCATCTGATGATGTAGGTTCTCAAACTGCGTGGCGGATTCTCATTCATGATGGCGGGACGGTGGCGGATGCGCCACGCATATGAGAATCGGCTCGGCACCGATCAGCTAGCTGCTCTGGCCGCGGTGATCGAGTTCGGTAGCTTCGATGCCGCGGCGGAGCGGCTGCACGTGACACCATCGGCGGTAAGTCAGCGAATCAAGGCGCTGGAGCAGCGAGTGGGTCAGGTCTTGGTTGTTCGCGAAAAGCCCTGTAAACCGACGGCTGCCGGAATTCCATTGGTCAGGCTGGCGGCGCAGACCGCGATGTTGGAGTCGGAGGTGCTCGCCGAGACGGGGAGCGGATCTGTGGAACGGACGCGGATTGCGATTGCAGTAAATGCCGATTCGATGTCGACATGGTTCACTGCCGTGCTCGATGAACTGCCTGATGTGTTATTCGACATCCGGATCGAGGACCAGGACCACTCTGCACGGTTGTTGCGTGAGGGCGCCGTCATGGGCGCCGTCACCACTGAACGCAATCCGGTGCCAGGGTGTCGTGTGCAGTCGTTGGGCTTGATGCGGTATGTGCCGGTGGCGGGGCCGGACGATGTGGAGCGTTACCTATCTGAGGGTTTCACCGTCGATACGGTGCGGGCCGCACCCTCGCTGGCGTGGAATCGTGATGACGGGCTCCAGGACATGGTGGTGCGCAAAGCGTTTCGCCGCAAGATCCCAAGACTGGTGCACTTTGTGCCCACGGCCGATGGCTTCGGGTCGGCGGTCCGGGCCAGCCTGGGCTGGGGCATGTACCCAGAGCAGTTGGCAGCAGCGTCGCTGGCTGACGGTTCGTTCGTCCGTATCTCCGATGTGCATCTCGATGTGCCGCTGTATTGGCAGTGCTGGAAACTCGACAGCCGAATCGTCAATGCCGTCACCGGCGCCGTGGAGTTGGCCGCCGCCAGCCTGCAGGGGCGCCGTGAGTAGTTGGCCGGCGATGAGTTCCGCCGTCCAGCGCGTTCCAAACATCATTGTTCGTCGGCACCATCTGTTCTGGCGGCGATGACACCGGCATTGCTACCTCACATTGACGACGACCTTGCCTTTGGCCCGTCCTTTCTCGACGAAATCCACAGCGTCCTGCGTCGATTCGAACGGAAATACCTTCTCCACAACTGGGCGGATGACGCCCTGATCGATGAGGGCGGTGATATCGCTCAACTGATCACCGTTCGCCCTCATGAACAAGAACGAGAAGGTCACGTTGAGCCGCTTCGCCTTCCGTCTCGTGCCGAAGCTCAAGAGGTGCATGATGAGCTTGAGGTACCACGGCGCGCCGATTTCGTCCGCGAAGGCCGGGTCGGGTGGTCCGGATATGGAGATGAGCGTCCCGCCTGGCTTCAGCACCCGCAGGGACTTGTCCAGGGTCTTCGAATCTTGGCTGTGCAGTACGACGTCGTAACCGTGTAAGACGGTCTCGAAGTCTTGTGTTTTGTAGTCAATCAAGACATCCGCCCCGAGCGCTTTGACCAACTCGAAATTGGCGGCGCTTGCCGTGGTAGCCACCGTCGCACCCAGATGTTTCGCCAGCTGGATGGCGAACGTTCCGACGCCACCGGTGCCCGCCTGGATGAAGACCTTTTGCCCCGGCTTCAGGTTGGCCATCTCGACGAGCGCCTGCCACGCGGTCAGGCCGACCAGCGGAACGGACGCCGTTTCCTCCATGGTGAGTTCTCTCGGCTTGATTGCCACGTCGACTTCGTTCATGGAGATGAATTCCGCGAAGGTGCCGATCCGGTCCTTGTCCGGTCGCGCATAGACCTCGTCACCGGGCTTGAAGCGCCGCACCCGCGCTCCCACCTCGACCACAACGCCGGCGACGTCGTTGCCGAGAACAAGTGGAAATCGGTACGGCAGGAAGATTTTGAATTCTCCGTCGGCGATCTTTGCATCGAGGAGATTGACGCCGGCAGCGTGGATCTGGACGAGTACGTCATTGTCCCCGACCTCCGGCTGCGGTAAGTCGACGATCCGGCCGCCGTCCTTGCTCTTGTAGCGATCTATCGCGAAGGCTTTCATGACAAACGCTCCCGGATCGGCTTTTCCATTTGGGCACGAACGACGCGAGTCATCTCGTCGGCCAGAACCTCGTCGGCACCAGACTCGATTCCGTCGAGGACCTGACGGACCACATCGGCGGGATCGGACTTTGGACTATCCGCAAACGCGCCCATGTCGGTGTCCACAAGGCCCACGTAGACGCCAATCACCTGCACGCCACGCGACCCAAGTTCAAGCCGCATCGAGTCTGTGGCGTTCCACATCGCCGCCTTCGTCACCCCATAGCTTGCGCCGATGGGCATCCACGCGAGCACCGACGCGACATTGACAATCGCGCCGGATCGCGCCGCAATCCGATCGGCGAACGCGGAGGCCATGGCCAGCGGACCGAACAGGTTCGTCTCCATCTCCTCGCGCAGTTTGGAGGTGTCCCGGTCAAGGACCGACGCTCCGCGGGCGATGCCGGCGTTGTTGATCAGAACGCTGACATCGGACGCTGCTTCGGCCGCCCTGGCGACGGATGCCGCATCGGTGACATCGAGCTGCAGCACAACGACACGCGGGTCTGCGACGTCGATTGTCTGGGGATCGCGCGCAGCAGCATAGACTTTCGTCACTCTCCGATCGAGAAGCTGAGCGACGTATTCGCGGCCCATGCCGCGGTTGGCTCCTGTGACCAGCACTGTCTGATCGGCGAGCGAAGTCATGAAGTCGTCGATCCCAGGAAGGCGAGCGCTTCCGGTACGAACCGTTCGTGGGCCTGGAAGATGCCGCCGTGTCCAGCGTCCGGGTAGACCCGCAGCGTCGCATTCGGAAGGCGATGAGCCAGGTCATAGGAGTTAGTGGACGGCACCATGCGATCGGCATCACCGTTGGCCACCAGGACGGGCTGTTGGATGCGTGACAAGTCGGCTGGCTCCTCGAGGCCAAAGGCGTGAATCGCCTTGAGCTGTGTGCGGAATGCTCCGATCGCCATCGCCTTGTCCCGATCGATCGTGCGCTCCTTCAACCGCTTGATGAACGCCCGCGCCTCCGACTTGCCGTGGTCCGTCCTCGTGAAGAAGAGAAGTTCCTTGGGGTCCTTGAAGGTGGCATATGCGTGGAATGTGTCGAGGTAGGTCAGTTTCGTCACGTCGTCGATGCCTTCGCCTCCGGCCGGTCCCGTACCCGCGAGAATGATCTTGCGCACCAGTGCCGGCTCTTGTTGTGCGATCACTTGCGAGACCATTCCGCCGAGCGAAAACCCGAGAAGGTCGACCCGATCGAATCCCAACGCGCGGATGAACGCGACAGCGTCTTGTGCCATTGCCTCGACCGTGTCTGGCGTCTTGCCCTCGGAACCGCCGACGCCGCGATTGTCGAAGGTGATCACGCGATGCTTCGCCGCGATGCCATCGACGACCCTGGGATCCCAGTTGTCGAGGTTGGCCGCCAGGTGGTTCAAGAAGATCACCGGTACGCCGCTATCGATCCCCAGCTCCCGATAGACGAATCGGGTTCCGCCCACGGAGACGGATTTCGTCGGCGCGCTCTTGTACAACGTGCCGCCCCAGCGGGCGCTCGCTGCACGCAGGTGACTTACGGGATCGTGCCGGGTGGTTCGTTTGCCTGCCATGACTTCCTCCTGT
The DNA here is from genome assembly GCA_035634825.1 of Thermomicrobiales bacterium. Taxonomy (GTDB): domain Bacteria; phylum Chloroflexota; class Chloroflexia; order Thermomicrobiales; family UBA6265; genus DASQCG01. The sequence continues at coordinate 3,736 of DASQCG010000191.1, forward strand.
TGTAAACCGATTGGTGTACTTCCTGAATGTCACGGTAGCACGCGGCTCGCCAATCAGTACACTGATCGGTATACTTTAAGTATGACGTCGCTCACGGAGAAGGAGCCGACGCGCCCCGGAGGTCGTGGCGCGCGCACGCGCATCTTGAATGCAGCGTCAGAGCTGTTCTACTTCGACGGGATCAACGCCACGGGTGTTGGACGAATCGCGACCAAGGCGTCAGTATCCAAACGCACGCTTTACCAACACTTTCCGAGCAAGACCGCGTTGGTGGAGGAGTACCTGCGCCAGCTCCGGCAAGAAGCCGGCGCTGAGGGAACGTCGGCAGAGAAGCCGAAAAAGACACCACGTGAGCAGCTGCTCGCCCTATTCGACATCGCCGATGGCGACGACGCGCGGATGCGGGGATGTCCGTTTCACAACGCGGCGGTGGAGGCGGCCGGGGTCATGCCGGGAGTCGAGCACATCGTCCACCTGCACAAGCGCGACTACGCGGATG
>DASQCG010000192.1:0-3851 GCA_035634825.1 Thermomicrobiales bacterium
TGACGCCCGTCGCGTACCGTTCCTGGCCAGCTTCGGCGACCGGCTCTTCGCCGGTCCCGGCCACAGCCGCCTCGTCCTTAACCTGATCGTCCATCGTTGATCTGACTCCTACTGCCTGCTGCCACTCCCCGGCGGCCGTTCCCTTCCCGACAGTAATTTGATACTAGCGATCAAAATGATCACCGCCACCAACTGGTTCTGTACCTTAGAGTGAACAGCGCGGGGTGATTCCGGGGGATACCGGCCTTACCGACCGGCCCATGGCACAGGGAAGATTGAACCGATACCGGAGCCGCGCCCGCGGCGTAGTGCGCCACTGTGAATCAGCGCGCGGGGCGTGATACGGTCCATCAATTGGCACTGGCGAAAGGGGACAAACCAATGAATCAAGCGTTCACCGGGGAGCAATTTAGCGCCGGCGACACCGTCTTCTCGTCCGACGGCCAGAAGGTCGGCGTCATCGCCGCAATTCACGGGAGCTATCTACTGGTCGAGAAGGGGTTCCTGCACGTAACCGACTATCACGTCCCGTTCAGCGCGATCAGCCACCACGATGCCCCGAAGGGCGCCGTATTCCTGAACGTGTCTCGCGATGAGGCGTTGCACAGCGGCTGGGACCAGCATCCCGCCGACCTGGAAGACATGCCGGTCGACACCCTCCTGACCGGCGCGGCGACCATACCTGACCCGCCGGATATCGAGGTGCTCGAGCCGGACGACGAGCCGCTCCGGAGCGAGGAAGCGACCCTCTAGCGACCCACACATTTCACGGAAGAATCCAAAATCGGGCCTTGCCGCGGCGCGACCCATCACCCGGCCTCGCGCGCAAATCAGGAATCGCCGATTTTGGCTTACGGTCCGGCAAAACTCCCTGTGGATTGCAAAAATCCGTTTACTCACAATGTGAAAAGTGGCGGTATCATTCCGTCCATGAAACACGTACTCATCATCGGCAGCGGCCTCATCGGACTCAGCACTGCGTATTCCCTGAAGCAGCGGGGAGTGCCCGACATCACCATCATCGACAGCGGCCCGGGGCCGCACGGAGCGTCGGTCGTCAATGCCGGATGGATCACGACGGCCCACTCGGACCCGGTTGGAGTGCCGGGAATGACCAAACAGGCTCTCAAGTGGATGCTCAAATCGGACAGTCCACTCTATATCAAGCCGGCAATCAATGACCCGGAGTTCATGCTTTGGCTGTTCAAGTTTTGGCGCTCGCTGAACGAGAAGAGCTTCAACCACGCCACCGATGCGATGGTCGCCCTGAACGAAAAGACATTTCCGCTGTTCGATGAGTACGAGGCGTCCGGGGTCAAGTTCGAGATGCACAAAGAGGGGCTGATCATGGCCTTCCTCTCCGGACAAAACCTCGAGGCCGGTCTCAAGAACATGGAGCGGTACGTCAAGTACGGTTTCCCGATGCCCAAGGTCTACTGGGGCAAAGATGTCCAGGGACTCGAGCCTGCCCTTTCATCCAACGTCAATGGCGTCTTCCATATAGAGGAAGAGCGACACCTGCGCCCGGATACATTGACGAGCGGGCTGATCGAATGGCTCGGCGAGCGCGGTGTCACCTTCGCGAACAACAACACGGTCGTCGGTTTCGACATCAACGGCGGGTCCGTCCGCGCGGTCGAGGCGACCGGTGGCCGCTATGAGGCCGACGCGTTCGTGATCGCCGCCGGAGCGTACTCCGGGCGAATCGCGAAGAAAGCCGGCAAGGGCCTCCCCATCCAGGCCGGCAAGGGCTACAAGATCGACTATCACAATCCGCCGACGAGGCTCACCCACCCGCTCTCGCTGCACGAGCCGCGCATGGCAGTCACGCCGATGGGCGGTTTCACCCGGTTTGCCGGCACAATGGAGCTCTCCGGCATCAATACGATCGTGCGGCAGGAGCGTGTCCGCGCCCTCTCCCGTGGCGGTCGCCAGTTCCTGCGCGACTGGCCGGAGGAGATCCCGACCGCGACGGTGGACAGCGGGCTGCGGCCGATGACGCCGGATGGAATGCCGATCATCGGCGCGATGCCGAAGTTACACAACCTGACCGTCTCGACCGGTCACCAGATGTTGGGCTTGGGTTTGGCCCCGGCCAGTGGTGATGCGCTCGCCGAGCTAATCGTGACCGGCAAGACGCCGGCGGTCCTGGAGCCCTTCTCGCCAAACCGGTTCTGAATGGATCCGGGCCATTGGGTTATTTTCCTTTACATGCTAGATTGGTAAAGCACGTCATTCGTGCTTTACCAATCTAGGAGTACATCATGTTGCGAATATCGTCCAAAATCAGCAGCAAAGGACAGGTCACGATTCCCGTCAAGGTTCGACAAATCCTTGGTGTTCACACAGAGGACCGGATCAACTTCGTCGTCGACGCCAAGGGACACGTTGGACTTGAGCCAGTTCACGAATACTCCCTGGAGGAACTGGACGGCATTCTGCCTTCCCTCGATCGACCGACATCCGTGGACTTCGAGGATGAGATCCATGATGCGCTTGAGGAAATGGCCGAAACCACTGTGCGACGCATGGGTGGACAGTGATCTTCCTCGACACGAATATCTTCCTGCGCCTGCTAACTAAAGCGACTACTGGCGCAACGCAGCAGATGAAAATCCAGGTCCGCACGCTGTTCAACGACATTCAATCGAGCCGGGTTGAAGCGATGACGTCCGAAGTTGTGCTGCATGAGGTCTTCTACATCCTGACCTCGAAGCGCCAATATGGAGTTCCGAGTGCCGATGCAATCGCAATGCTTCGCCCGCTTCTGCGCTTTCGTTCCTTGCGCCTCGGTCCAGGCGACAAAGAGATAGTCTTGCGCGCGCTTGAGATTTGGGAACAGAACCTGAAACTTGAGTTTGCCGATTCGGTAATTGCCGCGCGGTGCGAGGTCAACGGCTGGGAGTTGGCGACGTTCGACGAGACGCTCGGTTCCGTCCCTCACATCACCCGGTGGCAGCCCGCATAACGGCAAGCATCGCGCCAAGTCACGGCTCGAACCCCCCTTCGCCGACGACCGACGGGTAGGTTGCATTCAGGCATCACAGTCACCGTTGGTCAGCGCAAGCGGGATCAATGACACTCCAGACGTGGCAGCCCCGCAGGCGTTACAAAACCGCAACACCGCCCGAAAACGGCCGCACGGGCCCTCCCCGGCTGCTACCATCAAGGATGACTGAAGTGGTTCAGTCGTAGGGAGGGCACTGTGGCCGCGGCGCCAGTCTGGCTCCAGCGAACGCTAACGTGGATTGCGCCGGTATTGCTGGTGGGTCTGCTGCTCTTCCCTTCGACCTGCACCGACGCGGCCGGCGTCCATTCCCTCTTCGATGACCCTCTCGCCGCCCACACGATGCCGGGCCACCATCCGGCCATTGCCAGGTATGCCACCCAATACGGCATGGCCATCACCGAACTCGAACACCATGTCGCGATGGGCCACATCGTCTTGCCGGCTGACGCATTCGATGCCCCGGCGGCAGACACCGCGCTGGATGTCGACGAAGACCCCTGTCCGCGCGCACCGAAGTTCCGGGACATGCCATCGACCATGATGATGGACAGCGTGGCGGCCGTGACTACGATCGTCGACCTGGACATGATCATGGCGCCGATCATACGGGCCGGCGCCATTTGGCCGGCAGTGCAGGTTCCCACCGGTCACCTTGCCGAGACCGAAAGCCCTCCTCCTCGCGCGGTCGTCTGACGTTCCACTAACCACGTTCGACCAATCCGGATTGCGCTCCGGCCGGGTGGCTCTGTCCGGTGGAGCCTGAGACCGGCCGTACGAGGAGACCGATGCCGTGTACCGGCCCCGTTTGCGCCATGCCATGGGCATGCTCGTCCTGGTCCTG
>DASQCG010000193.1:0-3224 GCA_035634825.1 Thermomicrobiales bacterium
AGGGCGCGGGCCTGCTCTGCGGAATAGTAGTCCGAACTGGTCAATTCGATCAGTTCCGAGAGCGCATCGGCCTGCTCATTGGCGGACGGCGGTGTCGCCCGCAGGGGTGGTGCGGCGTTCCCGGACGTGCGCCGGTCAATCGCCTCATTGACTTCGTCGATGGCGCGGCGGGCCGACCGAAGGTATGCGGGAATGCGGTCTGGCTCGGTGATGACCGGTGCGGCCTGCGCTTCCGGTTCGGCCGGAAGCGGCGCGGCGCCCGGCCAGGAGGAGATCGCATCGACCAGCCGGGTCCCGGCGGAGTCGAACTCGTCGTCGTGATCGCCAGGCAAGCGGATGGTGGTGTGTCCCTCGGCCGGGGCAACATACGGGAATGCCGCGGGCTTGGTCACATTGGCCCACGTCTCAAAGGTGGGCGCATCATCCTCGTCCGATTCGTCCTCGGCTGGTTCGGCTGCGTCTTCCGCGACCGACTCAGCGTCCAGGCCGGTGATGATGTCGAGGTCATCCTCCGAATCGGCCGGCGCCTCCTCCGTCCACGGCTGTGGACGGACGGACACCGATCCCTCGATCACCGAATCCGGCCGGAACAGCCCCAGGAACTCGCCCCGCGCGGTCACGTTCTCCCGGACCGCACCCATATTGAAGATGAACGGCAAATCCAGTCGCACGTCGGAGATCACCCGCGAGCGGACATAGACCGTCGGCGAGCTGTGCTCATCGCCGAGCGTGGTCGCTGACAGCCGGCTGATCGTGCTGATCGGCAGCCGGTTGACGCCCCGGATCTTCTGGCTGCCCCAGACGAGCGCTGTCGGCGTGACCCAGACGCTGGCCGGCGCGCATTCCAGACCGGGCCGCAGGGGAGCCGTGGCCTGGCCGCGCCAGACGACCGCCTCGGTCTCCAGGCTCGCCGCCGAATCCCACGACAGCCGCAAGGTGTCGGCCACATCCCGGGCCAGATCGGCAACCTCGGCCCCGGCGTCGCTCAGCGCGGCGACCAGCTCCTCCGGCCTGCCGCGTGCGCGTAACGCCAACCGCGACTTGCTTGGCCGCAGCCGGAAGAGCACATTGGCATCGTCCGCCCGGTAGCGGATCAGGACATCGCCGAATGTCTCCGGGTCGGGATCGGCCGAGACATCGATCAGCCATCCCAGTCCGATCGCGAACCCATGCGGTGCGCTCTCGTCGACGATCAGGAAGCGGTCGGTGACGACGACTTCCGCATTGACGATCAACCCCGCGAACTCCTCGAAGCCCGGGAAGTTGCCGATCACATCGAACGTGCCGGCATAACGCTGGTCGCCACGCCGGATCGACCATTCGGAGCGCGCAGACGCCGCCTCGCCCGGCGCGCGCAGGCGGCGACCGGCAGACTGGACCTTGTTGGCCAGCGAGTCGAGTCGGATGCGATTCATCGTAGGACAAGCCTGCCGGGGAACATCTTCACAGGGCGATGCTACTCCAGCCCGGAGGCGCATTCAACGGGATTTCCGATGCGCTGACGCAAAGCGGATAGTATTCGCCCTGTATGCCCTCGAGAATCGACTCAACGACGATTCGAAGGGAGATCAGTATGGCAACGACGATGTCCACCAGCGCGCTCAACTACGCCGATTTTGACGGTCTCTGGACCGCCTTCCATAGCGGCCCGGATGCGCCAACCGGCCAGCTCTTCATGGGCGTGCGCACGACTGGTATCTACTGCCGGCCGGGGTGTCCCGCGCGCCAGCCGAAGCGCACCAACGTCCGCTTCTTTGCCACCGCTTCGGCCGCTGAAAGGGCGGGTTTCCGGTCCTGCAAGCGCTGTCACCCGAACGAGCTTCAGCCGAACCCGAAGCTGGCCATGGTCGAGTCCGCCTGCCGCTACATCGATGAGAACTACGAGGATGATGTTCGCCTCGAGGCGCTGGCTGACGCCCTCGGTGTCAGCTCGCAGACGCTCCAGCGGACGTTCCGCGAGGTGATCGGCATCACGCCGCGCGTCTACGCCCGCGAGCGTCGTCTCGACCAGTTCCGCGACGAGTTGCGCAGTGGCTCCGACGTTAGCCGCGCGATCTATGGCGCGGGCTTCAGCTCGCCGAGCCGCGTCTACGAGCGGTCCGGGGATGACCTTGGCATGACGCCCGCCCAGTACCGCAGGGGTGCGCCGGCGGAGACCATCCGTGTCGCCCTTGGACGCAGCCCGTTTGGCATTGTCGGTGTCGGCCGCACTGATGCCGGAATCTGCTCGATCCGGCTCGGCGACACACCGGACGATGTGCTCTCGGCGATCACGACCGAGTTCCCGCATGCCGAGATCGCGCTTGTCGAGGCCGATCCCGACCTCGACCTGATCGTTGCCCACATCGTCGCCGGTACATCGATCGTCGATCTCCCGCTCGATCTGCGCGGCACGGCCTTCCAACGCAAGGTCTGGACCGAGTTGCGCCGGATCCCGCGCGGCGAGCAGCGCACCTATCAGCAGATCGCCGAGCATGTCGGCAGCCCGCGCTCGGTCCGCGCTGTCGCCAATGCCTGTGGCGCAAACCCGACCGCGCTGGCCGTGCCCTGCCATCGGGTCGTCCGCTCCGACGGCGCCATCGGCGGCTACCGTTGGGGCGTCGAGCGCAAGCAGGCAATTCTCACGCTCGAACAGGCCGGATGACAGCCTGATTGCACATCAGGAAGCCGTGCAGGGGTACTATGCTCAGCATTCTCGGCAGGCGCGGGGCAACGAGCCACGCGCCGTGTGTCGGTGCGAGCGAGCATGGGAGGGTGCGTGTACGGCAAGACCATAAAGCCCGGCAGCAAGGTTTCGATCAGAAAGCTCGAGACCAGGCTGCCCGATGCAATCGACGAGAACACCGGCAAGGCCGCCTTCGACAAGTACGCGCTGGAGCTCGGCGAGCTTCAGGAACTTCTCTTCGCCGCCGGCACCCATGCCCTCCTGGTCATCTTCCAGGGCATGGACACCAGCGGCAAGGATGGGGCCACCAAGGGTGTCTTCCGGGATGTCAGCCCGTCCGGCTGCCGGGTTGTCGGCTTCGGTGTCCCGACCGTCGAGGAACTCGCGCACGACTTCCTCTGGCGTGTCCATCAGAATGCTCCAGCTCGCGGGCAGATCGTAGTCTTCAATCGTTCCCAATACGAGGATGTGCTGGTCGTTCGCGTCCACGACCTCGCCCCGAAGCAGGTTTGGTCGAAGCGCTACGACCAGATCAACGCCTTCGAGAAGGTGCTGACCG
>DASQCG010000194.1:0-14125 GCA_035634825.1 Thermomicrobiales bacterium
GGCGTTTGAAATCGCGGTCGAGATCAGAGGTGCGGTCCAAACACCCGGAGTCTACCGACTTTCGCAGGATGCACGGCTGAACGAATTGCTGATCGCGGCCGGCGGAGCCAATGCGGATGCTGACCTGGCGCCGCACAATCTCGCCCGCCGCCTCTTTGATGCCGAGGTCGTCGTGATCGAGCGGATCAGCCAGGCAACGCCTGTCGTCGCGGAGGCGACGCAGACAGTTCCTCAATCAATCAACTACCGGATCGACATCAACACGGCGACAAACGCGGAACTCGAGACCTTGCCGGGTATCGGCCCTGTACTCGCCCAGCGCATTATCGATGATCGCGTTGCCAATGGGCCGTATCGCGATATCACCGACCTGGCACGGGTCCAGGGCATCTCGGACACCTTGATCGACGAGATTCGCGCGCAGGTAACCGTCGGCCCGTGATCGCAGCAGCTATTGGGGCGTCTGTCCTTGCTGGTTTCGCCCTCGGATGGAGCGTCGTTCCGCTCGTGGTGGCGGCCGCGTTCCTTTGTTGCCTTGCCCGCGGTTCTGGCTGGCCAGTTGGAGTGCTTGTAATCCTGGCCGTATCCCTTGGGGCTGTTCGGTCGGCCCCTGGCCGGAGTCACGAGCTCGACGCCACATGGATAACGGAAGCGAAGCAAACCGGACAGATTGCCAGTGCTGTGATCAACGACGGGCGGATGCAGCGCTTCGTCGTCGAGGTAGACCACGGCCATCGGCTGTGCGCTCGCGCCTTCACTCGCGCGGATCTCGGCCGAGCAGATATGTTGGCCATGCAGATCGCCCCTGACGAAACTGGGACGATATCGGACGGCTACGCCGCCTACCTTCGCTCTCAAGGTTGCGATTGGAGCGGAACCGTGGGCCAAATCACGGTGCTGCGCCAGGGAACCGGAGTGCATCGGACCTTTGACGACGTTCGTTCCGGGGTCGCCCGGCAACTCGTGGAGTGGGTTCCGGGCGATTCGGGCGCGCTGCTCGCCGGCCTGGTCGTAGGGGACGACTCGCTAATGTCCGACGAGACTATGGATGCGTTCGAGCGGACCGGCACGCTGCACGTCGTGGCCATCAGTGGCTCGAACCTGACGCTCCTTGCCTCGTTGCTGCTGGTCGCAAGTGTCTGGTCCCCCCGGCGCTGGCTTACCGACCTGGCCGCAATGGGGATGATCTGGCTCTACGTGATGGTCGGGGGAGCGGGACCACCAACGATTCGAGCCGGGTTCCTGGCGACAGCAGGCGCCGGGGCGCGGGCGTTTGGTCGTCCAACTGACTTGTTAACACTTTCACTGCAGGTCGCGGCGATTCAGGCGCTGATCTGGCCGTCATCGGTGCTCGGCCTGTCGTACCAGCTCTCGACGGTAGCTATCTTCGGCGTGCTGGTCGCGACGACCGGACGCTCCTTCAATGGGCTCGCGGGCGCCGTCTGGATTGTCGTGCTGACCACGATCATCGTGAATCTGGTCTCCCTGCCGATCCTTCCGGCCACGTCGCGGCCATCGCTCCTGCAGTCGCTGCTGACCAATACGATCATCGCCCCACTTGTCAGTCTCGCGTTCGTGCTTGGCCTGCTGGCGATCGCCGCCGGACTTCTCGTGCCCGTGGCAGGGCAAGCATTAGCCGTCGTGGCCGGGCAGATCAATGAAGCCACAATCTCGATCGTGCGCAGCATCGGCGGATGGGACTGGTTGCCGGCTCCGCTTGCATGGGACGGATCGAATGTGTCGTCTGAGGTCCTCGTCTTCGCGGCGGTCGCTGTCATGTTAGGCGTGAGCAGGGAGTTCCGCCGGGGAGTCCGGGACTCATGGAGCCGGCTCGCACTGGCCGACGACGCAACCGGCATGTTGATGCTTGGCTCGGGACTGGGAGCGTGTGCTGGAGTCCTGATCATGGCTCTGGCGCGTTGACAATTTTGGCGCGCAGGCGGTACCTTTCATCGGCTAGGCCCCCATAGTCTAGCGGCCCAGGACGTCACCCTTTCAAGGTGAAGATCGCCGGTTCGAATCCGGCTGGGGGTACCGCTTCTCCTTCCCGAAATCAGTGCCGTCATGCATCGGTGCGCGCCAGGTACCGTGGTAGCATCACCCAACAAGTGCTGATTCTTCACATGTGAGGCGATCGTCCGATGGATGTCATTCTCCCTGTCGCCGGGCTGGGGACCAGGCTGCGCCCGCAGACCTGGAGCAAGCCCAAACCGTTGGTCTCGCTCGCCGGAAAAACCATTCTCGAACACGTCCTCGATCGCGTCCTGCCGACGCACCCCGAGCAGATCGTCTTCATCACCGGATATCTCGGCAGCCATATCGAAGCCTGGTCCCGCGAGCACATCACGATTCCCACCGCCTTTGTCAAGCAAACTGAGATGCGCGGACAGACCGACGCAATCATCCGCGCCCGCGACATATCCCGGGATGATGCGTTGATCCTGTTCCCGGACATGCTCTTCGAGGCCGATTTTTCGATCATCGACCGGTCGGACGCCGACGTGATCATGTTTACCAAAGAGGTCGAGGATCCCTCGGCGCTCGGAATCGCGGTCGTCGAAAACGGGCAAATCGTCAAGCTGGTGGAGAAGCCGAAGGAGCTGATCTCGAAGCTCGCGGTCATCGGCATCTATTACATTCGCTCGATGCCGGCGCTCTACGAGGCGATCGATGAGCAGATGGAGCGCGGGATCAAGACAAGGAACGAATATTTCATCGCCGACGCGATCCAGATCATGATCGACAAGGGCGCCAAGGTCATTTCGGCGCCGGTCACGCTCTGGGAGGATTGCGGCAACGCGCAGTCGTTGCTCTCGACGAACCGGATATTGCTGGCGCGGGACGAGGAGCGAATCGAGACGCGCGGCAACAGCGTCATCATTCATCCGTCGGTCGTCGACGAATCTGCGCACCTGGAGCGATCGATTGTTGGCCCGTTCGCCAGCGTTGGCGAGAACTGCCGAATCGTTGACTCGATGGTCACCGACTCGATTATCGAGGACGACGCGAGCGTCGAAAGCTCGCAGCTCACCGGGTCGATCATCGGGTTTGGCGCGTCGGTGCGCGGTCGGGCTGCCTCGATTAACGTCGGCGACGTGAGCACGATCGAGCTGTGAGCGAGCAACCAGGCCACTGGTACGAACTGACGACATGGGCGGACAGCGAAGCGATCGAATCGGTCGCCGAATTATTCGCTCGGTATGGCTACAACGAAGGGGTCTCAATCGAGGAGCCGTTCCTGCAGGAGCAGGACGGCGATAACCTGCGGATCGATATCTCCAAACCGGCCGTCATTCGCACCTATATTCCGGCTGAGAGCTACGACCCGGCGACGGTGGATCGTATACGGGACGGGCTGTGGCATCTCGGCCAAATGCGCTCGGTCGGGGAGCTGACGGTCACGGAGCGTTCGGAGGAGGACTGGGCGTCGGCCTGGAAGGAGCACTACCGGCCGCTTCGTGCGAGTGATCGCGTCGTGATACGCCCGCCCTGGTTCGACTATGACGCTCAGCCGGATGACATCGTGCTCGTACTTGACCCCGGCATGGCCTTCGGGACCGGCATGCACCCCACAACGCGCCTCAGCCTGTACCAGATTGAGAAGCTCGTGCGGCCCGGCCAATCGCTCTTTGATGTCGGCACCGGATCGGGGATCCTCGCGGTCGCCGCAATGCGCGTCGGCGCCACGCCGATCGACGCGGTCGATATTGAGCCGATGTCGATTCGCGTCGCGAAGGGCAACCTGGATCTCAACGACGCTGCGGGCAGGATCACGCTCGATGTGGGATCCGCGGATTGGGCGGGCGGCAGGACGTATGACGTGGTGGTGGCCAACATCATCGCGCGAGTCCTGATCTCGATCGCGGACGATCTGAAGTCAGCCACAACGCCGGGCGGCATGCTTCTTCTGAGTGGCATCATCGAGCCGAAGGAGGCTGAGACCCGCGAGCGGTTTGATTCGCTTGGGTTCGAGCTGCTGGAGCGCAATCAGATCGAGGACTGGATCTCGCTGGCGTACCACCTGCCGGGTTGAGCCTCATAATGTAGTAAACTCATGTGTTGGCCGCGGGCGCGCGGTCATCGCCCTTTGCGAAAGTTCCCAGATGCCAGTTGTCAGTCCCATTTCCCTGCAGCGGGTGGACCTTGCCCCGGCCGTGCCCGGCGTGATCGAAGCGATCGAGCCGGATTCGCTCGCCGAGCAGATCGGCCTGCTCATGGGCGATCGCATCACGGCGGTCAATGGCGTGCCGGTCCTCGATGCGCTCGATTTCCAGTTCCACGCGCAGTCGGAGTCGGTCCGGATCGAGATCATGCGCGGCGATCGCCGGCGTCGATTCGACCTAAAGTTGGCAGGCGACGAATTCTGGGGCATCACCTTCGCCGATCCAACATTCGACGGGATCCGGGTTTGCGAAAACGCCTGCCCGTTCTGCTTCATCAAGCAGATCCCCAAGGGCATGCGGCGGTCGCTCTACGTAATGGACGACGACTACCGCTACTCGATGCTCTACGGCAGCTTCGTGACGCTCACGAACCTCTCAGACCGGGACTGGGCTCGGATCGAGGAGCAGCGGGTCAGCCCGATGCACGTTTCGGTCCACGCCACGAATCCTGAGTTGCGGGTCGCTCTTGTTGGCAATCCCAAGGGTGCGCAGATCATGGAAGACCTGGAGCGATTGCGCCGGAACAATATCGACTTCCATGCGCAGCTCGTGGTTTGCCCGGGTGTGAACGACGGCGAGGAGATGGATCGCAGCGTCCGCGAGTTGTCCGCTCTGGACAATTGCCTGTCGATCGCCGCCGTCCCGGTCGGCTTGACCCGGCACGGCATCGAGCGCCAGAGCAAGCAGGTGCGACTCTCGCGGACGTGCATGCGGCTGTTGCCTGGCAAGCAGATCACTGTTCGCCGGTACGAGCCGGAAGAGGCGAGGGCTGTCATCCGACAGGCTGAAGTGTGGCAGCGCCACTTCCGGGCCGAGCGCGGCGAGACGTTTCTGCACCTCGGCGATGAGTTCTATCTCATGTGCGGCGAACCGGTGCCGGCGGCCGAGCTCTACGATGGATATCCGCAAATCGAAGATGGAATCGGCATCACGCGCCACTTCCTCGAGAATCTGCAGGCGTATCTCGGGCGGTCCAACGCCGGAGGACTTGCCGGCGCGACGGCGACTGTCGCCTGTGGCACCCTGATCGGTCCGACGATGCATGGCGCGATTGACGACCTCAACAGGCATCTCGGCGCGTCAGTTGACGTTCGCGTGCTTGAAAACCGCTTCTTCGGACCCGAGATCAATATCTCCGGCCTGTTGACCGGCAAGGACCTGATCGCCGGGTTCGCCAACGATCCCGCCAGATCGCCGCTCTATATCTCGTCGCGGATGATCTCCGACCGCACGCAGACGCTGCTGGATGACCTCACGGTGGAACAGGTTCAGGCGGAGCTCGGGAGACCTGTCGTGCCGTGCCTGACGCTGTCGGACGTCGCTCGCGATCTCCGTCACCGGCGGCGAGCGGCGCAGGCCGCCTGATTCGGCATGACCGATCCTGAGTCGACGGTTCTGGCCATTCGGGTTCACCCGCGCTCGAGCAAGAATCGACATGCCTGGACCGACGGTGAGCTGCACATTTGGGTTACAGCGCCGGCCGTCGAAGGTGCGGCGAACAAGGCGGTCATCAACTATCTGGCCGAAGCACTCGACCTTCCTCCATCCCGGTTAGCGTTCGTCAGCGGCGAAACTTCGCGCGCGAAGCGTCTCCGGGTGCCGCTTGCCGAAGGCCACGTGACAGCCAGGTTGTCGAACCGGAGCCAATAGAGAAGCGGGTTGCCTGTCAGCAACCCGCCTTCTTGGGGTTCAGAATGTTTCGAACGGCGCTAGGTGCTATCGCCGCTGCCGCTGCCGACCTTGTGCGGATTCAGGCTGGCAGGGGACTGGCCCTTCATGTCGGGACTGACTTTCCAGACATCGCCACGGGCGGCGAATCGACTATAGGCGATCCAGTCGTCGATCACGTTCCCATCGGCGTCCTTGACGATCCGCTCATATGAGATCTCGAGGCCGTCCTGACGGTATTCGGACTGCTGGACAGTGCCTGCTGGCAGGTTCGGATCGACTGTCTCGACATCGGGCTGGTCGTCCCCGAGGATCGGCTTGCCTTCCCAGGGATCGCTGACGTACACATCCCAGTCAGTCTCGGGACCATAGATGGTCACCACGTCAGTCTGACCGTCGACGTAGGCTTCGATCAGGAGGTAACCGTCGGTGGTGTTGTGGAACGTGAAGTCGCCCCAGTCTTCGCGCGGACCGCTTTGCAGGATCGAGGCGTCGAGACCCGCGGTCCAGCCGTCGTACTCGTAAAAGGCAAGCCGGTACAGATGCGGCCACCACTCGCCGATCGGGAAACCGGCCAGGAAGGCTGCACGGAATACCGTCGTCGAAACCTGGCAGATGCCGCCGCCGACGTCCTTGCCGATCCGCTCGCCGTCCACCACCGACGCTTCGACATATCCCGCTTCGGGCGTGATGTCGCCGATCGCGTTGTTGAACGAGAAGGTGTCACCAGGCTTCACCACCGTGCCATTCAGGTGGCCGGTTCCGACCCAAATATTGGTGGCGCGATTTTCGTCCGATCCGTAGAAGGAAGAGCTTCCAACCCCGAGCTTGGTCGTGATGTTGAGCGCGTCGAGGTGATCGCTATCGATCTCAGGCTTGACGCCTTTGACCGGGACATCGACTTCGTTGTGGTTCCCGAGCAGACTCTGGATCACCGAGTCAGCCAGCGGCCCGGCGAGTAATGTGACGCCCTTCGAGCTGTCCGAGACGGCAACGACCTTGCCTTGCTTGTCGCTCCACTTGATCTCTGCATTGACGGGCGCACGGTTGATCCGGTCGCCGATGAGGTTATAGAGCCACTGCCCGAGCTCCGAGTCATCAACCGAGACGGTAACGCCGCTGCCGTTCGCGTTCGGGGTCTGGACAATGAACTGGCCGAGGTCGGCCGGTTGTAGCGTCCACTGCTTTTCCTTGTAGACGATCTTGATCGGACTGCTGAGCGCGGTGGTGATCTGCGCCACCGCGGGATCAAGGTCGTCCACCCGGATAGACGGGGCACTGAGCTTGATCGGAAGCGGTCCGCGGTAAGGCTGCATCGTCCGGATCGATTCGGAGATGACGGCCATCAGGCGGTCTTTGTCGACCACGATACCGTCCTGGTCAGGGGTGACCTGGACCTTGCCGTTCGCAATCTCAATCTGCGCGTCAAGCGGCTTGCGGTCGATATCGCCGGTTACCGTCGTCACCCACGTTTCGACCTTGTTCGAGTCGAGTTTCATGGCAAGAGGAACTACCTGGGTGCCGGTGGCGAGGCTGAGCGTATTGCCTACCCGATCGCGCGCCTGTTGTTCCCGCCCGACTCCGAATGCGGAATCGACCGAGCGCTCCACATCCGGCTGCACGCCGAGATCGGCGAGGGACGTTGTCCACTGACGACCGTTGTAATCGAAGACGAACGTCTCGCCGACAAGCGAGGAGGCGCGCTGCTGGACGGCGGCCAATGCCTCGTCCTTGCTCATTCCGCCAACAGGGACGTCGGCGACGTAAACGGACGGCATGACTTTGCCGCTATACATCGCTCGAGTGACGACCAACCCTGTCACGCCGACGAGTAGGAGCAAGGTCAGCAAGATGACAAGGCGATTGCCAAATCCGAGCAGGATATCCAGTTTTGATCGTGTGGTGCGGCTCGATGCGGGATTCGCGTCCGCCGGTCGTTGATCGCCTGACAGCGATTCAGAAAGCCTGGCTACTGCTTCAGCCACGTTTCCCAGTCCCCAGCCATTGGTCTACTGCGTATACGTTCCGCAAGGTGGTACGCCCGATCTCAGATTTGAGATTCATGAGACACCAATTGAAGGCGAACCGCTCCGAATTGTACGACGTCTTGCTCGGAAATGCTTGTTTCCGTCGCAATTGCCGCCCCGTTTACGTAGGTCCCGTTCCGGCTTTCCAAATCGGCCAGGACCCATTCGCCCTGCATCATCCGGATGACGGCGTGATGGCCCGACACCGAGCGGTCGGTCAAGACGATGTCGTTGCTGGAATCACGGCCGATGGTCATGGGTTTGCGACGCGAGAGCCGGAAGCCTCGCACCGGGCGATCGGCATCATCGAGGAGAGCCAGGGAGACCTGGCCACCGGCAGCGCCAAGCAACAGAGCGTCCCGCCCTACCACGATCATCACCCGCCAGAGGAAGACGAGGAGTATGGCCGCGATCACGAGTCGGGATCCCAGCAGGAACCAGTCATACGGGATTGGGAGGGCGATATCGGCGATCATTTCGGTTCGCCGGAAACGTGAAACCTAGCCTGCGGAGACATCTCCGAGAATTTTCGCGCTGAGGTTTCCGAAGGTGACGTCGTCACCGGCCTTGACACTTTGCGATCGAATAGTGCGTCCATTGACCCGCGTTCCGTTCGTGCTGTTCAGGTCAATTATTCGCATGCCGTCGCTCTGAAGTTCAATCCTGGCATGTTGCCGCGAGACCTCGCTGGATTCGAGAACGATGTCGTTGTCGAGCGCCCGGCCAAGGGTGGTGACGGACTTCCGCAGCAGGAATTCGGCTCCGGTTTGCGGGCCGTTGGTGATTTTGAAGCGGAGCGGCTGGACCCCATTCGCCTTGGCGACGATTCGGTAGAGCTCGGTCCGCTGCAACTCCTCCTGCTGGCGCTGGTTGACGCCCGGTTTGTCGGCAATGGCGGCTGTGACCTGGATCGCCCGGCGCGGAACGGATTCATCGCCCACGATCAGGACGCGCATCCGATCGATCAGGCGAAAGCCGTGCAGGTCTGCGACTTCGCTCAGCCAGGACTCCATCTGGCCGCCCAGCCCGGGCAGGAGATCGGCGAAGGCGATCATGTCCTGCGGATTGAGCACGACCCGGTAGTCGTTGGGGACGATTGTCGAATCGACCGACACGACCTGGTTGGTCACCATCGCCCGCTCGAGCTTGCGACCAATTTCAGCAGGCTGTATCGGCGTCTTGAAGACGCGGCCAACTGACCCTTCAACCAGCCGCTCGAACGATTCTTCAAATCGATCCAGAATGCTTGAAACCATGCCGCGCAGACGCCTCCCGGCGGTGATTCGGCCAAAACGGCCGCTCTTGCATTATAGGAATGACGACCGCCGGGCTCAATCACAATTGAGGTGTCCAACCTAGGACCTTTGAACAGAATCGCTACTCTACATTGGCCTTGTCGAAGCGGATCGCATTCATGATGCCAATATGCAACAACCGGTCGGCCAGCGCGACGAACGCAAAGACCTCAAGTGCGAATGGGAGATAGCCGCCGTAGCCGAGCACTGGCATCTCAAAAATGCGAAACCAGTCGGCGAATTCGATCCGGTACGTCCATTTCGGCATCGACCAGAAATTCCAGAATTCCCAGAAGAAGCCACAAATCAATGTGCCGATGAATAGCACGAGCACCAGATCCCATCGCCCTCGGGCTACTGCGCCGCTGATCGAGCGGCCGTCGAGTAGTTGCACGATCGGATCGACTGAGAGGAAGAGGCTGATCCAGACGAATGGGAACAGCACATCGGGCCAGAGCATCGTGGCGATGAACAGGGCCATCCCGCCGGCGCTGATGAGCATCAGTCCTGTTCGACCCGGCGCAATTCGCAGCCAGCGCACCTTACCCTTCAGGATGGTCGCCCGGACGAACTCGGACATCACGAAGATTGCCGGAGCCACCGTCGAGAAGGCAAGGCTTGCCTCGGCTCGGTACTCGAGCCACGTGTAATGGCGCGGAAGGATGTAGACCCAGTTCCCAAGCCGGTCGTTGGCCGCCTCGAACACCCACCAGATCGGGACTGAGACAAGGAACAGGGCGATGACACGCCGTCCAAGTCGCTGAAAGAGCGACGTGCCGGTCATCAACCGGGTCAGTCCGTCAATCGCGATGACGAAGCCGAGCCAAAGCGGGAAGAACGTATGAAAACGGGCAGGTTCCGGCCCAAACCAGGCGACAAGCCAGCTGGGGACGTTGATCGCCAGGCCGATGGCAATCTGGGTTTTCGGCGAGAGTTGCACAGGAATGTCCGTCCGATCCGCCCGGGTTCGGTATAGTGCGTGGTCGTGTGGCACGTGCTCGCGAGCGCAGAAGGGACGTGATTGTGACAACCGGACCGATCTGGATTGGCCCGTCGATTCTCTCTTCCGATCTGCTCAGGCTCGGCGAGCAGATTGCGGTCGCTGAACGTGCTGGAGTCGATTTTATCCACTTCGATGTCATGGATGGGCGATTTGTGCCCAATATCACCTTCGGCATGCCGGTGGCGCGAGCTGTACGGGAGGCGACGCGGCTGCCGCTGGATGTTCACCTCATGATTGTCGAGCCCGAGAAATACGTCCGGGAATTCGTCGAGGCCGGAGCGGACACAGTTACGATTCAGGTCGAGGCGGCGGTCCATGCGCACCGAACGCTGGCCGATATCCACGAGATGGGCGCAACTCCGGGAGTTGCCCTGAATCCGGGTACGCCGCTGTCGGCAGTGACGGAGCTAATGCCGTTCATTGGCAACCTGCTGATCATGACGGTCGATCCCGGGTTTGGTGGCCAGACGTTCATTCCCGCAATGCTCGACAAGGTCCGGCGGGCTCGCGAGCTGATCGACGAGCGGAACCCAAATTGCCGGCTTGAGATCGACGGCGGCATCAAGGCATCGAACATCGGACGAGTGGTCGCGGCCGGGGCTGATATGTTTGTTGCCGGCTCGTCGATCTTCGATGGAACTGACCAGATCGCGGAAAATGTAACGGCGTTGCGCCGGGCCGCGTCCGTACTCGCGGGGTCAGATCGCGCCGATACTCCTAATCCGGGAGAGGGGAACGATCGGCCTAGCGTGCTATGATCGGCCTCCGTGTGTAGATAGGGGAAGGGCCCTGGAACCGTGGTAACTCCGTTGGCAATCGCTCCGGCAGCCGAGACTCGGCTCGATATTCGCATCTCATCCACCTCCGACGTTGGGGGACGCACCGACAATGAGGATGCGATCGCCGTTCGCGAGCTGGATCCGGTCGATCTCGGCGACGGGGAGCTGGTCGACGGGCTGCTTCTTGCGCTGGCCGACGGGATGGGCGGGCATCAGCGCGGCGAGGTCGCGAGTCAACTGGCGATCGACACGGTTCAGGACGTCTTCGCGTCAGATCCCGCGGGCGACATCGTTCCGCTGCTCAAGCAGGCCTTCCGGCGCGCCAACGAGCTGATTTACGCCTCCTGGAAAGGCGAAACGCCGGCACAGTTGATGGGCACCACGCTTGTCGTCGCGGCGACCCGCGGTAAATACGCCACGATCGCGAGCATCGGCGATTCGCGGGCATATTTGATCCGCGCTGGACGCCTGCAGCAGATCACGCGCGACCATTCCCTGGTCGCCGAGCAAGTTGCGCAGGGCAACATGACGCCTGAAGAAGCGCGGGAGAGTCCGCACCGCAACATCATCACGCACGCCCTTGGTCACAAGCCCAAGCTCGATTCCAAGATGCCGAATGTCTTTGAGATCACCCTGCTCGAGGACGACCGGCTACTCTTGCTTACGGATGGCTTCTTCGATGTCGTCCCGGATGAGGACCTGCTTCGACTGACGCTGGACACCGACTCCGACAAGGTCGCGGAAAGGTTGACAGGTGTCGCCAAGGAGCGCGGCACGACCGATAACGTCTCCGCGATCATTGCGACCGTGATCCCGCGACCGAATCTCGCACTGGCCACCGCGCAGACATCCGCGCTCAGCCGCCGGACCGGTCCGCCGGTCGCGCCGATGGCGGCCGCAATTCTGCTGATTCTGTTCCTGCTCGCGGTTATCGCGTACTTCGTATTCTGATCCCGGCATGGGATGACGTGATCGAGCTCGCAGGCGGATCCGCATACGTCGTCGATGCCCATGTGCACGTCTTTCCCGAGGAGATCGAGCGGGATCGGGCTGCGTGGCTGCTGCGGGATGGCTGGTTCAACGCGCTATACCAAAACCCCAACGCTCGCCTGGCGACAACTGAAGATCTGATCGAGAGCATGGATCGCGCGGGCGTCGACCACTCGATCGTCTGCGGATTTCCGTGGTCTGACGACGCCCATTGCGCGTTCCACAATGAGTACATGGCCGACGCCGCGCGCAGGTTCCCGGAGCGGATTTCGTGGCTCGCGATCGTCGCGCCCGGCGATCGGGCAGGCAAGTCGGCCGGGGAGTGTCTCGCGTCGGGAGCGGTCGGCATCGGTGAGCTCAACGCCGATGCGCAGGGGTTTCTCTGGACGGAGGCGTCCAGGTTGGCCCCGATCGCCGAGGCAGCGCAAGCATTCGATCGGCCAATCATGGTCCATGCCAGCGAGCCGCTCGGGCACGACTATCCCGGCAAGGGCAGGGCAACGCCGGACCAATTGCTGGCGCTGGCCGAGGCATTTCCGGAGTTGCGGATCGTTGCGGCCCACTGGGGTGGTGGCTTGCCATTCTTCGAGCTGATGCCCGAAGTTCGGCATTTGTTGGCGAATCTCGCCTATGATTCTGCGGCGACAACCTATCTCTATGACCATGCCGTTTTCGAGCACGCGATGCGAATCTGTGGACCCGACAAAGTGATCTTCGCATCCGACTATCCGGTACTGCGCCAGGATCGGCTGATCGCGCGCATGAAAGAAACTGAGTGGCCGTCGATGGAGGACGCGAGGAACGTCATGGGCGGGAACGCGGCACGGGTGTATCGCCTGGAATTGACGTCATGATTGCCGGATTGCGCGGTGAGATCGTCTCGACGTCCGACGACGCGATCCTGGTCGACGTCCACGGCGTCATATACCAGGTGCGCACGAGCACAAGCACGCTTGCCGAAGTCGGCGCTGTCGGTGATCCGGTCGACCTTCGCACAGCGCTGATCGTGCGCGAAGACGCGATGACGCTTTACGGCTTCGCGACCGCCGAGGAGCTGCGTTTCTTCGAGGTCATGACCGGCGTGTCGGGGATCGGGCCGCGGCTAGCCTGCGCAATCCTCTCGACCTTCAAGCCTGACGCGCTCTATGCGGCGGTCCAGCAGGGCGATGTCGATTTGCTTTCGACGGTGCCCGGGATTGGCAAGAAGACCGCGTCTCGCGTGATCGTCGAATTGAGCGGGAAGCTGCCCGAAGCACAGTTCGTGCATGAGGACGTGCTCCACGACCGGGACGTACTTGATGCTCTCCGGGCGATGGGTTATTCGGCGTCCGAAGCGCAGCAGGCCCTAATCCGGGCGAACATCACCCCGGGGATGACGACCGAGGAGCGCTTGGTCGCCGCTTTCCAGCAGCTCGGCGAAGGTTAGTCCAGTCGGCGCTCGATGGCCCGCGCGTGCGCGGTCAGTCCCTCAGCCCTGGCCAGCGCGACCGTCGCCGGTCCAAGTCGCTTCAATGCCGCGCGGTTCGCTGCCGCGACGTTGATGACCTTCACGAAGTCGTTGACATGGACCGGCGAGAAGAAGCGCGCACTGCCGCCCGTGGGCATAACATGGCTCGGCCCGGTCGTGTAGTCGCCCAACGCCTCCGGGCTGTCCTCGCCAATGAAGAGCCCACCGGCGTGCTTGACATATGGCACCAGGTCCCACGGCGAATGGGTCAGCAGGCAGAGATGCTCCGGCGCATAGGCGTTGGCCAGTTCGACCGCTGTCACGATATCGGGCACGACGCCGATCAGCCCGTTGTCTTTCAGCGATTGGCCGGCGATGGTGGCACGTTCGAGTTCGGCCAGTTGGCGGCCAAGCTCGTCCGCGACCCGCTCTGCCAGATTAGCGGAATCGGTCAGCAAGATGGCGGAGGCCATCGGATCGTGCTCGGCCTGCGCCAGCAGATCGGCCGCTGCCAGGGTCGGATCAGCCGTCTCGTCCGCCACCAATAGCGTCTCGGTCGGACCGGGCAGGGCATCGATTGCCGCCACCCCGTAGAGCTTCTGCTTGGCCAGCACGACGAAGATGTTGCCGGGCCCGTAGATCTTGTCCACGTGCGGCACGGTCTCGGTGCCGTATGCCATCGCCGCGATCGCCTGCGCGCCTCCGATCTGGAAAACACGATCCACGTCGGCGACGTGCGCGGCGGCGAGGATC
>DASQCG010000195.1:0-4958 GCA_035634825.1 Thermomicrobiales bacterium
AAGCTGGCCAAGGTCAGCCCGGGCCGCCTTCAAAAAACCTTCTTCGCCAACTCCGGCGCTGAAGGCATCGAAACGGCGCTCCGTCTCGCCAAGGCCTATACCGGCAAGCGCGAAGTCATCTCGCTGACCCAGTCATTCCACGGCCGCACCTATGCGACCCTCTCGGTCACCGGCAACAAGGCGCGCAAATCGCACGGCGGGCCATACATGCCCGGCGTGGCCTGGGCTCCCATGCCCTACACCTACCGGAACCCGTTCGGGACCGACGATCCGGAAGTGGTCGCCGCCCGCTGCGCCGACATGGTCGAGTGGGCGATCGACTTCCAGACCAGCGGCGATGTCGCGGCCTTCATCTCGGAGGGCGTCTGGGGAGAGGGCGGGATCATCGTGCCGCCCGATTCCTACTTCCGGCGGGTCAAGGAGATCCTCGACCATCACGGCATCCTCTTCATCTGCGACGAGGTGCAATCCGGTTTCGGTCGCTGCGGCTCCTTCTTCGCGATCGAGCAATTCGGGGTCGATCCGGACATTCTGGTCGCCGCCAAGGGCATCGCCGACGGCTTTCCGATCGCGGCCACCATCGCCACGCCCGAAATCGCCGACAGCCTGAAGCCGGGCGAGCACCTGAGCACCTACGGCGGCAACCCGATCTGCTGCGCGGCGGCCTCGGCCAATATCGACGTCATGCTCGACGAAGACCTGCCCGGCCAGGCGGCGCGCAAGGGCGAGCGCTTCATGGCCGGCCTGCACGACCTGGCCGGCAAGCACGACCTGATCGGCGAGGTGCGCGGCATCGGTCTGATGATGGGCATGGAGTTGGTCACCGACCGCAAAAGCAAGACCCCGGCCAAGGCCCAGGCGGCCGACATCCGCCGAATCTGCCGCGAGAACGGCGTCCTGGTCGGCGTCGGCGGTCAGCTCGCCAACGTCGTCCGCATCCAGCCCCCGCTCGTGATCAGCGACGATGACCTCGACCGCACCCTCGAAGTCCTCGACCACGCGTTGACGCAGGCCGCAAACGCTTAGACACGCCGTGCATTGGGTTTGAACAGAAGGACCTAACTTGCCGGTGGCCGCACCATGTACCAGCGCTGGATGCCCGAGCGCGGCATTGCCATATCCTGGGAAACGCCAAAGCCGAGACGCTCATAGATAGCCACGTTGTGTGCCGTGTAGGTCTGAAGATGGCACGCAACTCCCTTCTCGACTGCCTGGGACAAGACCTCCCTGATCAAGCCGCTCCCGATGCCCTGACCCTGATGACCCAACTCGACACAAACCCACATCAGGTACCAATGTGGGTCATGGCTGGCGCGTTCGTTAGCCTCTCCGATATCGGCGAGAAACGCTTCAAATCGGCTGATCGCATCCGATCCCCATACCTGCCGGACCGAGCTCCATCCGGTAGTTTCTCGATCCTCCTGGCTGATCATGGAGTGGTCTGGAGCCAACCACGCGGCGATACCAGTGATTGGGCCGGGTGTCGCCCAGACCTCACCGTGTACCAGTCCGATTCGGAGAATCATCTGCATGAACGAGGCGACTTTTTCTGCCCGATCCGGCTCATCCGGAAGGCAGTAATTGAAGAGCGGATCGTTGGCGGCAGCGCGGCCCATCATGGCGGCGGCCTCCACGATCTGATTGGGCAACAAGCGAACCGGAGTGATAGCGGTGGTCACTTCGCACCCCCTCCCGTCGAGCGCAACGATTATCCTGCCAAAGCAATGTGTTGCGCGATGATACGCGTGCCACGACGAGCGCGCTAGCGGCGGCATCGCAGTACCTGGGTAGCGCGAGTTCGCCGGTCCCTCAACCCCAACCTCTCGCCTTCGTATGTCTCCCGGTCACGCCCGGGGTTCGGTGTCCTCCCCTACAATAGGGCCATAACTGACTCGCGGTCGGATTCCCCGCTTTCCACGCCTCCGACCCAATCCCGGGAGGGCTCTCAATCATGGCTAGTCTTGCGTCCAACGATGTACGCGATCCGTTCGGTGTGCGCGGCACGATCGATGCTGGCGGGCATGCCTACTCGGTCTACAGCCTGCCGAAACTGACCGAGGCCGGCATCGCCAATATTGACCGGCTCCCCTTCGTGGTCCGAATCATGCTCGAGAACCTGCTCCGCCACGTCGGCACTGAGTTCGCGACCGCGGATGACGTGACGACCTTCGCCAACTGGGATCCCGCCAAGGCGACGCCGGACATCGAGTTGGCCTATTTGCCGGCTCGTGTCGTCCTCCAGGACTTCACCGGCGTCCCCTGCGTGGTCGACCTGGCCGCGATGCGCTCGGCGGTGGCGCGGATGGGCGGCGATGTCCACAAGATCAACCCACTCGTCCCAGTCGACCTCGTGATCGACCATTCGGTCCAGGTCGATCGCTTCGGCACGATGATGGCCTTCGGCCAGAACGTGGCTCTCGAGTACGAGCGCAACCGGGAGCGGTACATGCTGCTCCGCTGGGCACAGGAGTCGATGCAGAACTTCCGCGTCGTCCCGCCCGGCACCGGCATCGTCCACCAGGTCAACCTCGAGTACCTGGCCAGCGTGGTCGCGTCCCGCGAGGTTGACGGCGAGATGCTCGCCTTCCCCGATACGCTGGTCGGCACCGACTCCCACACGACGATGATCAGTGGTCTCGGCGTGCTCGGCTGGGGCGTCGGTGGGATCGAGGCGGAGGCCGTCCTCCTTGGTCAGCCGCTCTACCAGCTCATGCCGGAAGTCGTCGGCGTCAAGCTCTCGGGCGCATTGGGACCGGGCGCGACCGCGACCGACCTCGTCCTCCGCGTAACCGAGATGTTGCGCAATTACGGCGTGGTCGGCCGGTTCGTGGAGTTCTTCGGGGTCGGGCTCTCGAGACTGCCACTTGCCGACCGGGCCACGATCGCCAACATGTCGCCCGAATACGGCGCGACGACGGGCTTCTTCCCGGTCGACAACGAGACGTTGCGCTACCTGCGCATGACCGGCCGCACGACCGACCAAATCAACCTCGTCGAGCGCTATTGCAAGCAGCAGGGTCTGTTCCGGACCGACGAAACGCCCGATCCGGTCTACAACGCAGTGCTGGAGCTCGATCTGGGCTCGATCCAGCCGAGCGTGGCTGGTCCCCGCCGACCACAGGACCGCATCGAGCTCGAAAATGTCAAGTCGACGTTCCGCGCTGCGTATGCCGATCGCTTCCCGAGCACGAATGGCGACAACACCGCCTTGCCGGGTGTGCCGGTCAAGCTGGGCGAATCGATCGCGCACGTTCGCCATGGCTCGGTGGTAATCGCGGCGATTACGAGTTGCACGAACACCTCGAACCCGTCGGTCATGATCGGAGCCGGCCTGATCGCCAAGAAGGCAGTCGAGCGTGGTCTCGATGTCGCACCATATGTCAAGACGTCGCTCGCGCCAGGCTCCCAGGTAGTCACCCGCTACCTCGACCAGTCCGGCCTGACCGGCTTCCTCGAAGCGCTCGGCTTCCACACGGTCGGATACGGTTGCACGACATGCATCGGCAACTCCGGCCCGCTCCCCGGCCCCGTCGCCGAGGCAGTCGATGACAACGAACTGGTCGTCGCGGCCGTGCTGTCCGGTAACCGCAACTTCGAGGGCCGCGTCCACCAGCAGGTACGGGCCGCCTTCCTGGCTTCGCCGCCGCTCGTGGTGGCCTATGCATTGGCCGGCACGGTCGACATCGACCTTGCCAAGGATCCGATCGGTATCGATCCGAACGGCCAGCCGGTCTACCTGGCCGATATTTGGCCGACCCGCGACGAGATCGAGGAAGTCGTCGCCGGGAACGTGACCTCCGAGATGTTCCAGGAGGAGTACGCCACCGTCTTCGAGGGCGATGATCGCTGGAAGATGCTGCCAGTTCCGACGGGCGAGCTTTACCGGTGGGATCCGGAATCGACCTACGTTCAGGAGCCACCCTACTTCATCGACATGTCTCCGCAGCCGCAGCCGGTCCAGGACATCGCGGGCGCGCGGGTGCTGGTGCTTGTCGGCGATTCGGTGACGACCGATCACATCTCGCCGGCCGGCTCGATCGCCCGGACCAGCCCGGCCGCGCAATACCTCGTCAGCAACGACGTCGACCCGAAGGATTTCAACTCGTACGGCTCGCGCCGCGGCAACCACGAGGTGATGGTTCGTGGCACCTTCGCCAACATCCGGCTCCGCAATCTGCTCGTGCCGGGCAAGGAAGGCAACCTGACCGTCTACCTGCCGACGGGCGAGGAGATGAGCATCTACGACGCGTCCTACCTGTATCAGCGCGAGAACATCCCGCTGCTGGCCATCGCCGGCAAGGAGTACGGCTCCGGATCATCGCGCGACTGGGCGGCCAAGGGGCCGATGCTGCTTGGGATCAAGGCGATCATCGCCGAGAGCTACGAGCGCATCCACCGCAGCAACCTGGTCGGGATGGGCGTCCTGCCGCTCCAGTTCAAGCCCGGCGAGAACCTGACCACATACGGTCTCGATGGCACGGAGACCTTCGCGATCTCCGGCATCGCCGACAACTTGGCGCCCCACAAGGTGATGACGGTGACCGCAACAAAGGCCGACGGCAGTACGGTTTCGTTCGAGGCTGTGGCCAGGATCGACAGCAAGGTCGAAGTCGGCTACTACGAGAACGGCGGCATCCTGCAGACTGTGCTGCGCCGCCTGATGGCGAGCTAATCAGGCGTGGCCGACGTCCGCTTGCCGCGGTTCGCGGACTATGTGATCGTCGGCGCCGGACCCGGCGGCTGCGCGGCCGCGGCCGAGCTTGCGCGCTCCGGGTCGGCGTCGGTGCTCGTCCTCGAGGCCGGGCCGGACTACGGTCCGTTCGATTCGGGCCGCTGGCCGGACGATCTGCTCGAGGCGTTCGACCTCGCCGAGACGCACGGCTGGGGCTACGACAGTGAGTCGAGCTACGGCAATCGCGTCGTCAGCTTTTCCCGCGCAAAGGTGATCGGTGGCTGCT
>DASQCG010000196.1:0-2510 GCA_035634825.1 Thermomicrobiales bacterium
ACGGGACCGGCACGAGGCAGGGGATCGACGAACCAGAGGCGGGTTTGCCACGGCAACCCCCAAAGCGCCTCCTATCCAGCGAACAGGTGGACGTGCGGAGGCTTCAGGGTGGTCACCCCGGCCGGCGAACGATGGCGTCGCAACCAGCGGTCGGAGATACATGGGGTAGCAGACAGCAATGATCTATCCGGAGCAGGTCAATCAGGCGCTGATCCTCACCGACGAGCAGCGGGCGGCGTTGGCACTGTTTGCGCCCCAGTAGCGTTCTTGTATGGGGCTCAGGGCACGCGGGAATCGAGATCGGGGCGGAGGACGACGCTCTCCTGCTCGTTCGGGTCGGTCCGCGCCGCGACGACGAAGGCCGGGGTCTGGCTCCGGTTGACGGCGACGTGCGGGAGACCTGCCGGGATATAGAGGAAGTCGCCGGGCCGGCAGATCTCCTTCACCTCCAGCTCCTCACCCGAGTACATCTCGACCTCGTCGCCGCTGATAACGTAGATCGCGGTTTCGTGGTGCTCATGGAAATGGGCCGAGGTGCGGCCGCCGGGCGGGATCGTCATCGTGCCAAACCACAGCCCCTGCGAGCCGACATGCTCGGCACTCACCGCCGGCACATAGTCCAGCCCCTGCTTCCCGCGATACTCTTCCCCCACCGAAATGACGCAACCGGTGCGAACGGATTGATCGGTCATCTGCCAGCCCTTTCGTGAAGAACTCGGGGAGATGGCACCGCCATCGAAATTCCCGAACGCTCTGCAAGCGTAGTGCCGGGCGGCTCGCCCGGCTGTGGGCTTCCGGACGCCGGGCGGGCCGCCCGGCACTACGTCGTATCTCTGAGCAAAATCCGGGTTCGCCTTCAGCGCTCTCTAAAAGTAGTGCGCGCGGAGGGAGCCGTCGTATTGGCCATTACCCATGCAGCAGCGTTTGAAAGCGCCGTCCGGATCCACACGGACACGGATCATTGCGACCGAGCTTCTCGGCAAGTTCCTTGTCGCCATGGACCACCCGGTCTCCACGCTTGACGCGCGTCTCGGATGGGAACCCCTTGCGGCGTTTGCTCATGGGTTCAAAAGGACACTTGTGGGAAATCGTCGTGCGTGTCTATGGCACACCTCCTCACCGTCATTCCGGCCGTGTCGCCGGGACTTTTCATCGTATCAGGCAAGCATCGAATATCAATATTGGTAAGCCGGCCTCGGAGAGGCTTTCCCTGTCAGCCCGGAGTTTCAACTTCGGGTACGCGGCTCGCCGCGCATTTGCCATCACACCTCCAGCAGCGTGACGGTGATTT
Source organism: Thermomicrobiales bacterium (assembly GCA_035634825.1). GTDB lineage: Bacteria > Chloroflexota > Chloroflexia > Thermomicrobiales > UBA6265 > DASQCG01. Next base: position 1,292 of record DASQCG010000196.1, read on the forward strand.
GGCTCGCCGCGATCGCCGTCGGTCTCGAGGGCGTAGGGATCTGCTCGCTGAGGCCGATGATGCGGACGCTGCGCTCGGTTGGATCGGCATCGTAATCGACATCGTGGAATGGGACGGTCGCGCCCGTCGCCCATGCCTGCCAGAGGTCGGCGACGATCTCCGCGCCGGAACGCAGGTGGCGGCCGCCATCCCGCTCGACGATCCGGTCTTGCGCGATCACGCCGATCTGCCAGTGCCGCCGTTTCGTCTCGTACAGTCGCTCGTACTCGATGCTGATCGCGGCGAGCGTCGGCGCCCAGTCCGAGACTGAGTCCCACGCGACCTGGACCTGCAGGTAGCGGCTCTCCGGAATCGTCCCGGTAAGCGAGCCGCCAAGATCATGGATCCGGCCAATGCCGGTCCCGGCGGTCGCGGTGGCTGCATCGACCCACGTCGTGCCGCCGTCGACCGAATAGCGCAAGGTCAGCGTAACGGTATCGGTCGAGGCCTGGTTGCCGCGATCCTCCGGCGCCGCGAACACCGCCCGGATCGAGCGCCATGCCTTGATCTCGTTCGGCGCGCCGGCATCCAGCAGCGAGGTCCGGTAACTACCCTGGCTTCGATAGGCGTGCGCCACAACGTCCCGGTGGACGAGGCGGTAGAGGTCGTAGGTGGTTGATGACGAGCGGAAGCCGAGCAGGTCGTACGATCCGGCTCCGGCCAGCGAGACCGGCCAGATTCGCACCGCCCCCTGCTCGATCAGCCACCAGCCAGAGCCGTCATATGCCCAGAGCTGCCCGCTCCCGGCCCGGTTCCGCAGCGACACGATCAGGTATGGTCCGGCGACGGTTGCGCCGTAACTGACGACACCCTCGACGCCGATTGATCGCCACCCCTGCCGGGTCGCGCCGGCATTCGGGTTCCATTCCATGACCTGATTCGCAAGCCATGTGTAGAGCTTGCCGCCGAAGCTGATCAGGAACGGGTAGTCGTCGACACCGGTCCAGAGCCCGTGGGTGAAGAACGGCTCCGGCTCGCCGATCCATTTACCGGCGGCCGAATCCGCCTTGCCGCCGAGCAGGTAGAGGCTGGTGCGGGTCGCGATCGCGATCTTGCCGCCATGCAGCGCCATCCGCACGATCGGCGAGTCGAGGGGCCGCGAGTCGATCCCGCTGCCGGTCGTCATCCGCAGCTCGCCGGTGGCCGATCCGACGCCGGACCAGACCAGCCGGTTCGCGTA
>DASQCG010000197.1:0-2572 GCA_035634825.1 Thermomicrobiales bacterium
TGGACACCAGCGGCAAGGATGGTGCCACCAAGGGCGTATTCCGGGATGTCAACCCGTCCGGCTGCCGGGTTGTCGGCTTCGGTGTCCCGACCACCGAGGAGCTCGCGCACGACTTCCTCTGGCGTGTCCATCAGAACGCTCCGGCCCGTGGCCAGATCGTCGTCTTCAATCGTTCCCAATACGAGGATGTGCTGGTCGTTCGCGTCCACGACCTCGCCCCGAAGGAGGTTTGGTCGAAGCGCTACGACCAGATCAATGCCTTTGAGAAGGTGCTGACCGATACCAACACGATCTTGCTCAAGTTCTTTCTCCATATCAGCAAGGAAGAGCAGGAGGAGCGTCTCCTCGCGCGTGAGCGGGATCCGATCAAGGCCTGGAAGCTCTCGGTCGGCGACTGGGAGGAGCGGACCTACTGGGACCGATACCAGGAGGCCTACGAGGACGTACTCAGGAAGTGCTCGACCGAGTACGCGCCCTGGCATGTGATTCCGGCAGACCAGAAATGGTTCCGCAATCTGGCGATTACCGAAATCGTCGTAACCGAGCTGCGAAAGTACCGGAACGACTGGGAGGCCCAGCTCAAGGAACTCAGCGAGACGCAGCACGCCGCGCTTGCCAAAGCCCGCGCGGACGGTACGATCCCTCAGCCCTCGCCCCGGGCAGCCGGGCCAAGCGACGGGTGACACCCGCTCCGTGCGACAATCCGCCCGGAATCATCCGGTGAGCGAGGACAGTCCGGTGGAGTTGCGGGCCACGTTCATTGAAGCGATGAGCCGGGCCGCCACCGGCGTGACCATCGTCACGACCGACGTCCCGGACGGGCGGTTCGGGCAGACGGTAAGCGCCATGTGCTCCGTCTCGGCCGACCCTCCCTCGCTCCTCGTCTGCATCAAGACGACCAGCGTCATCGTCAATGCGATCCGCCGGCGCCGCGCCTTTGGCGTCAACCTGCTCCGGGCCGATCAGCGCCGCGTCGCCGACACCTTTGCCGGCCGCAAGACCTGGGGCGAGCCATACGACTTCGGCACCGCCACCTGGGATGCGCTCGAGACCGGGGTTCCACTCCTTGTCGGCGCGGTTGGCCGCTTCGATTGCCGCCTCGATACGGTGCTCGAGGTCGGCTCGCATTCCGTCCTGTTCGGCGATGTCGTCGCGGCTGACTCGGCAGCGGGCACGCCGCTCCTTTATGCTCGCCGCACATACGGCGAGCACATGGAAATACCGCGCCAGGTCGACGAGGGCATGCTCGACCTGGACGTGCGATTGACCTGGGAAGATCTGGACAAGGGGACGAGGCGCGAAGGCGAGTAGGCGCGAAGGCGCGAAGGCGCGGAGTCGATTGAGACCCCAGACCACCTTAATTGAAGTCTTGAAGGAGAATCTGCGTGATTCGAACGGGTGAGGAATATCGCGAATCGATCAGGGATGGCCGAGATGTCTGGATGAACGGCGAGAAGATCGAGGATGTCACCACGCATCCCGCCTTCAAGCCGGCCGTCGACGCCCGCGCCCTGATCTATGACATGCAGCATCGCCCCGAATGCCAGGAGACGCTGACCTACGTCGACGAGGGTACGGGCGAGCGCTGCGCCATCGCTCTCAAGCTGCCGATGACCCGGCAGGACTGGCGGGACAAGCGCCGTGCCGTGGATGTCGTGCTCGACGAGATCGGCGGCGTCGTCACCCGCGTCGGCGACGAGACGATCGGCGAGATGTGGTCGCTCTATGACGGCCAGGATGTCCTCAACGAGGTCAACCCGCAGTTCTCCGAGAACATCACCCGGCACATCGCCCGCGCGATCATCGAGGATCCGTTCCACGTCTCCGCCAACACCGATCCCAAAGGCGATCGGTCCAAGCGGCCGCAGGATCAGGATCCGGACATGCTCCTGCACGTCGTCCGGGAGACTGATCGTGGCATCGTCGTCCGCGGCGCCAAGTATGAGACCGCCGCGGCCTATGCCAACCAGGCCTTCGTCAAGCCGACGATCGCGAACTGGGGCGATTCCGAGCTCTCCGATTACGCCCTTGGCTTCATCGTCCAGATGGGCGCCAAAGGGCTGAAGCACATCTGCCGGACGGGCTTCGCGGGCAAGAAGCCGGCCGAGGATTACCCGCTCACCAACCGGGTCGACGAGGTCGACACGCTTGTCATCTTCGATGACGTCGAGATCCCGTGGGAGGACGTGCTCTTCTACCGCCACACCCGCGCCGCCAGCTACATTCGGGCCACCCTCCACCGCTACAGCGCGTTTGCCTTTACGCAACGCGTCCAGCGGATGGCCGACCTGATGATCGGCGTCGCCCTCTTCAACGCGAAGCAGACCGGCCTCGACAAGCAGCAGGCGGTCCAGGAGAAGCTGGCCGAGCTGGCGGGGTACCGCGAGGGCATCAACGCCCATTTGACCGCCGCGATCGCGATGGCGGAGACCAGCCCCGGCGGCCTGCTGATGCCGAACCAGAGCCTGCTCTACACCGGCCGTGTGCTCGCCTCCAGCCAACTTCCGGCCATGATGCACATCGCCCGGGAGCTCTGCGGCGGCCAGATCGTCGTCACGCCGGACTTCGCGAC
>DASQCG010000198.1:0-2464 GCA_035634825.1 Thermomicrobiales bacterium
AAGGGCGTCGATTTCGCGGTCAAGACCGCGTGCGGAGACGTCGCAAACGGCAAGTTCACTCCGGGTCTGACCACGTACGATCTCAAGTCTGGCGGCATCGGCTTGTCGCTCTACGAGGATCGCACCTCGGCATCGACTAACGATCTGGCCCGCGGCTACGAGAAGGCAGTTTTGGACGGCACGATTGTGCCGCCGACGACCGATGACGAGCTCAAGGCGTTCGTGGTCCCCCCACAGCCCGAGCCGATTCCAGCGACCCCTGAAGCCAGCCCGTCGGCATAGTGCGGTCTGGTTCGGAAGCGCGGACGGCTACAGGTACACTGTAGCCGTCCGTTTCCATATCACACGAGGCTCGCGCGATGACCGATTCTGCTCGACCCAATGCCGTGGAGATGCGCGGAATCGTCAAGAGATTTCCCGGCGTCGTCGCTAATGACGGTATCACCTTTGCGGTGCGCCAGGGAGAGATCCACGCGTTGCTGGGCGAGAATGGCGCTGGTAAGTCCACGCTCATGAACGTCCTGTTCGGAATTCTCAGTCCCGATGAGGGCGAGATCTTCGTGAACGGGCAGCCGGCGCAATTTCATGGACCCCGCGATGCGGTGAATGCCGGCCTGGCAATGGTCCACCAGCATTTCATGCTCGTCCACCGGTTCACCGTTGCAGAGAACGTGATTCTTGGTTCAGAAGGATCCGGAATCAGGCTGGACCGGGATTCAACCGAACAGCGCGTCAGCCAGTTGGCAAACGAATTCGGACTCAGACTTGATCCAAAGGAAGTCGTCGAGAATTTGCCGGTCGGCATGCAGCAACGGGTCGAGATCGTGCGCGCGCTCTACCAGGGCGGCCGGACCCTGATCCTCGACGAGCCGACCGCCCTCCTGACGCCGCAGGAGGTCGACGAGCTCTACGTCATCCTCGAGCGCCTCCGGTCCGGCGGCAGCACTATCATCTTCATCACGCACAAGCTGCGTGAAGTTGCCGCCATCAGCGATCGCGTAACCGTGATCCGGCGCGGCAAGACGGTAGATACGCTCAACACCGCGGACACCACGGCCTCCCAACTGGCCGAGCTTATGGTTGGGCGCAAGGTGAGCCTCCAGGTCGACCGGCCCGTTGGCAATCCGGAAGGTGTGCTCCTCGAGGCGAAGCATCTGCGGTTGCGAGGGCGTGGCGCCCTGGATGCGCTCGATGATCTGAGCTTGACCGTCCGCGCCGGCGAGATTGTCGGCATCTGCGGGGTCGAGGGCAACGGCCAGACCGAGTTGGTCGAGGCGATCGCGGGGCTCCGCAAACCTGACGAGGGCACCATCGAGATTGCCGGTCGGGACGTGACCGGAAAAAACCCGGTAGACCTCCGCAGGGCCGGCCTGTCGTACATCCCGGAAGATCGTCACAATCGTGGTCTCGTGCTCGATTTCAATCTGACCGAGAACGTGATGCTTGGCAACATTGACGAGCGGCCATTCTCAAGGAACGGCCTCGTCGATTACGGCGAAGGCGAGGCCGTTACCGAGCAGTGCATGAAGAAGTACGATGTGCGCGCCCCCGGAGCCGACACCATTGCTCGCAACCTGTCTGGGGGCAACCAGCAGAAGCTGATCATCGCTCGCGAGATGTACCGCGACCCCAGCGTCGTTCTCGCCGTACAGCCGACTCGTGGGCTCGATGTCGGCGCGATCGAATTCGTCCACAAGCAGCTCGTGGCCCAGCGCGATGCCGGCAAGGCAATTCTGGTTGTCTCATTCGAACTCGACGAAATCATCGACCTCAGCGATCGCATCCTCGTCCTGTACCAGGGTCGCATCGTGGGCGAGTTCGCCAGTGGAACTGTCGACCGGGCGACGCTGGGCCTGTTGATGGGCGGGCGTGGACTGGACGAGCGGGAGCCGATCAATGCTGTTGCGTAAGCATTTTGCGGGAGTCGGCAAATTAGCTTCGACGGTCATTACCTCCTTCCTGGCGGTCCTCATTGCCCTGGCGGTTGGCGCGATCCTGATCGCCATTTCCAACCAGAATCCGATCGATGCATACCGGGCATTGATTGACGGTGCGTTCGGTGGCCGGCGGGCAATTGCGGAGACACTGGTCGCCACGACACCCATGATCCTGGGCGGGCTTGCCTTTGCGGTCGCAGCCCGGGCCTCGATGTTCAACATCGGCATCGAAGGGCAGATGGTGATCGGCAGCCTTTGCGGTGCGCTGGTTGGCGCGGCCGATCTCGGACTGAGCAAGTGGCTCTATGTACCGCTGGCGATGCTGGTCGGCGGAGTTGCCGGTGGTATCTGGGGCGCCATCCCCGGCGTCATGAAGGCCAAATCGGGCGCGAGCGAAGTCATCTCGACGATCATGCTCAACTACCTGGCGTTCCGGATCAGCATCTATATGGTCACGTCGGCCGGCGCCTGGCTGTCATGGGTCGATCCCCAGTTGCAGGCGACCAAGAAGATCGCGCCCAACGCGC
>DASQCG010000199.1:0-2542 GCA_035634825.1 Thermomicrobiales bacterium
ACTAAGGCCAAATACCAGACTCAGAGCGAGATCACGGTAATAGGGCAAGAGGAAGTCGATGCCCCGCTCCAACGCGAATCCGGCGCCAACCTGCGCGCCTTCGTGACCCTGCCCGGAAACGATGAAGGCAGCCGTACCGGAGCGGTTGAGCTGCCACATCCGCTCATCAAGGGCGCGCGCCAACGCCAGATGCCGGTACATGTCGATCAGGGTTTCGGGGGGAAGTCCAGCGTCGTCGGTGGATGACGGAGCGACCTGGGCCGAAATCGTCGTGGCCTCAAACGTCGCCGAGGGCGGAGGATAGTGACCGGGAAGCTGATCGCTGACAGCAGTCGACTGGGGATTGAATGCGCCCTGAACGGCCTTGTCCGGGGCGTTGGTTACTTCGGTCGTCATTGACCGCACCTCACTAACTCGAGACCTGGTCTCTTGAGCCGCCAAATCGGGCGGCCGAGTGATGCCTTGACTCGATAATAGCGCAGCCCGACAAGTCGTCCAGCGACCTCCGCCACCCGATCGGATAGCCTTTCAGCAGGACCAAAGTACCAGCGGCGGTCGGGTAAACGATCGCATCGTGATCGAATGGGCAGGGTCTATACTCGATTTCAAGCAGCCGCAACGAGGCGACTGCAAGGTCCATGTCTGGAGACCGGGTGACACCTATGTCCATGCCCCTGACCTTCGAGCTCACCGACGAGCAACGCGCCCTCCGCGACTCGATCCGCGAATTCGCCGAAGCCGAAATCGCTCCCTACGCCGCGGAGTGGGACCTCAATCACACCTTCCCAACCGAGACCGTTCGCAAGCTCGGCGAGCTCGGCGCGATGGGCGTCGCCTTCCCGGAGGAGTACGGCGGCCTCGGGATGGGCTCGCTGGCCCAGGCGCTCGTCGTCGAGGAGCTGGCGCGCACCGACTCATCGATTGCGGTGACCGTCGGCGCCGACGTCTCGATTGCAGGTGAGCCACTGCTGAAGTTCGGGACCGAAGAGCAGAAGCAGCGCTGGCTGGTCCCCCTCGCTCGAGGCGAAACGCTCGGCGCGTTTGCCAGCACGGAGCCAGACTCGGGATCCGATGTCCGGGCCGCCAAGACGACCGCTCGGCGCGAGAATGATTGCTGGGTCATCAACGGCACCAAGGCCTTTACGACAAACGCCGGCAATGAGCTGAGCGCATTCGTGATTGCGACCGCTCGCACAGAAATCGACGGCGAACACAAGCTCAGCACCTTCATCATCCCAAGTGGAACCCCCGGGTACGTGCCCAAGAAGCCGTATCACAAGATGGGCTGGCACGCCTCCGATACGCGTGAGTTGGTCTTTTCCGACTGTCGGGTTCCGGACGAAGCCATGCTCGGACTACTCGGCAAAGGAGCGCGAGTTTTCCTGACGGTGCTCGATGGCGGACGCGTCGGAATCGCGGCGATGTCGGTCGGCCTCGCCCAGGGCGCGCTCGAACAGGCGACGACGTACGCGAAGGAACGCACCGCCTTCGGCGCCCCGATTGCCCGCCAACAGGCGATCCAGTTCAAGCTGGCCGAGCTCAAGACGCAAATCGAAGCAGCGCGCCTCTTGACGTACCGCGCTGCCGCCATGAAAGACGCCGGCAAGCGCTACACCGAAGAGGCCGCGCAAGCCAAGCTCTTCGCGTCCGAAGTGGCCGTCCGGGCCGCCGAGGAGAACATGCAGATCCACGGCGGCTTCGGTTACATCGAAGAGTCGCCGGTGCCCCGCTTCTACCGCGATGCCAAGGTCCTGACCATCGGCGAAGGCACGAGCGAGATCCTCAAGCTCGTGATCGCCCGCCAGATGGGGCTGGACGAGTGAGCACGCCGGTGATCGCGACACGGGCCTCTGCTGAATCCAACTATGAGACCAACGCAGCTGCGGTAGCCGAGCTTGAGCAGCGATTGGCCCGCGCAGCCGCCGGCGGCGGTGAGGAAGCCCACGCGAAACAGCTTGCGCGAGGCAAGTTTCCGGTCCAGGAGCGCATCAACCGCGTGCTCGACCCTGGCTCGCCGTTCCTGGAGCTTTCGCCGCTGGCCGCCGAAGAGATGTATGACGGCGGGAGCCCACGCGCCGGGATCGTGACTGGGATCGGTCGGATCGGCGGTCACGAGGTCGTGATCGTCGCGAACGACCCGACAGTCAAGGGCGGCACCTACTTCCCGATGACCGTCAAAAAACACGTCCGTGCGCAGGACATCGCCCTCACGAATCAGCTCCCGTGCCTTTATCTGGTCGATTCCGGGGGTGCGTTCCTGCCGCTGCAGAGCGAAATCTTCGCCGACAAAGAGCACTTCGGTCGGATCTTCCGGAATCAGGCGGTCCTCTCCGCACACGGGTTGCGACAGGTTGCCGCGGTGCTTGGCTCGTGCACGGCTGGCGGAGCGTATGTTCCTGCCATGTGCGACGAGGCGGTGATCGTGCGGGGCGCGGGGACGATCTTCCTGGCCGGTCCGCCGCTCGTAAAGGCGGCCACCGGCGAAGAAGTCAGCGCCGAAGACCTGGGCGGGGCCGACGTCCACGGTCGAATCAGCGGCGTC
>DASQCG010000200.1:0-7841 GCA_035634825.1 Thermomicrobiales bacterium
CTGGGGCGACGCGTGGATCTGGATCGTCGGCCCGATCGTCGGCGCGGTCGTGGGCGCGCTGATCTTCAATGACGTGCTGCTGGCGGGCGAGGGGCTGGACGATGAGCGGCCGTCCCACTTGCGAAACCGCCGCCGCGTGTCTCGATAGGGACCGTCTGAGATGGCAGAACTGACCGAAGCGGAGTCGCTCCGTCGCTCACTCGTCGGCGCCAAGCACGTTCAGGCAAAGGAGCTGCTACGTGACCTGGGCATCGACTGCTGGCTGACCTTCCAGCGAGAGGGCAGCGACGTGATGCTGCCCTATGTGCTCGGCATGAACGAGCTGGTCAGCCAATCCGCATTGATGATCTTCGCGGACGGACCGACCGTCGCGATCGTGATGGATTACGACGCGACCACAGTCGAGGGCATCTTCGACGAGGTGATCGCCTACCAGTCGACCTGGCGCGATCCGCTTTTGTCCGTCCTGCAGGAGCGAAACCCAGCCCGAATCGCCCTCAACTACGACATGCTCGATGACGGCATCGACGGGCTGACCTATGGCCAGTACCTGCTGTTGACGGATGCGCTGCGACCGATCGGCTTCGCGGACCGGCTGGAATCGGCGTCGCCGATCACCAGCCTGATCCGGCAGATCAAGACGCCCGAAGAGATCGAGCGCATGCGGCGGGCCTGCGAGATCACGGTCCACCTGTTCGGCGACGTCACGAGCATCCTCAAGCCCGGTCTGACTGAGTGGGACATCTACGAATATCTGCACGACCAGATGAAGTCATACAACGTGACCGCGTCGTGGGACCCGGCGTATTGCCCGGGCGTGATGTCCTCGAAGCGCGCTTCCGGTCACACCCCGCCGACGCAAATCAAGCTCGAGCCGGGCGATGGCTTGCGGGTCGACCTCGGCGTGATCAGCGATGGGTACGCCTCCGACCTGATGCGCACCTGGTACATCCGCAAACCGGGCGAAACAAGCGCGCCGCCGGCATTCCAGCACGCGTTCGACACGGTCCGCGATGCGATCCAGCTCGCGGCCGACGCGATCCGACCCGGGTTGACCGGGATAGAGGTCGACGAGGCGGCACGGTCGTTCGTTGAGAAGGCCGGCTACGAGTATTTCCACGCCACCGGACACCAGGTCGGGACCCGCGCGCACGACGGCGGCCTGCTCCTGGGTCCGGACAACGCGCGATATGGCGAGCGCTCACGCGGGTTGATCCAGGCGGGCATGACATTCACGCTCGAACCGGTCTTCGGGCCGATCGGGATCGAGGAGAACGTGGTCGTCACACCGGAGGGGTGCACGTATCTCGTGCCACCGCAGCGCGAGCTCTGGCTCATTTAGGGAGTCGACAACGGTTTTTCAATAACGGACAATGGCTCCAGAACATTGACCCACCAGTAGCGAAGTGCCCAGGGGGATATCTATGGATCATGTTGGGGAAGACACCCTGGCCCAGCTACCACCGGACCTCTTGACTGCCGATGACGCGGAGCTCCCGGCCGATATCGACGTGCCATTCACGCCGGCTGCCCAGCGGGTAATCGAGCGATCGGTCGAACTTGCCGACCTCGTCGGCGGCGAGGCGATCGCGACAGAGCACCTGCTGCTGGCGATCACCTCCACGCCCGAGTGTGCGGCAGCGAAACTGATCGCCGAGCAGGACGCGTCATCCGACAGCGTTCTCTCTGCCCTGCAAACCATGCTCGGTGACGCTGCCCAGCCGGTAAGTGCCGATCAACCGCAGCCACGCCTCGAGCGCGTGATCATCCGGGCCAAGCGAGAGGCCTTTCGCCACCGCCACTCTGAGGTCAGCACGCTGCACCTGTTGATGGCGTTGATCCGGGAGCGCGCCGGAGCCGGCTACCAGAAGATCGCCGGCCCGAGCCGACAGACCGCCCGTGCCGGCGAATCCGACTAGCTAATCCATCACGGTCAGGTCTCGGGGGGCGCCGTTGATCAGATCGGCGCCGTCCTGCGTGCAGACGACGGTGTCCTCAATCCGGATGCCGAACTTGCCCGGCATATAGATCCCTGGCTCATCGCTGAAGGTCATCCCCGGCGCGAGCGGCAGCTTGTTGCCCTTGACCATGTACGGATCCTCGTGGACATCGAGCCCGAGGCCGTGCCCGACCCGGTGGATGAAATACTCGCCGTACCCAGCTTCAGTAATGACATCACGCGCCGCGCGATCGACGTCTTCGCAGGGAACGCCCGGCCGGACCGCGTCGAAGGCCGCCCGATTGGCGCGAAGAACGATCTCGTAGACCTTGCGATACTCGTCGGACGGCTCGCCGATCACGACCGTGCGGGTCATGTCGGAGAGATACCCGTTCAGCTCGCCACCCCAGTCGAAAACGACCGCGTCGCCACGCTCGATCACCCGGCCGTCGGTGTTGTAATGAGGCGAGGCGCTGTTCGGGCCGCTCGCGCAGATACCGAACATCGGCGTCATCCCGCGCTCGGCCATCAGCTGATTCAAACGATCCATCGCCTGCTGCTCGGTCAACCCCTCGATCGGCCCACCCTCGAGGAAGGCCGCCCATGCCTGGTCAGTTCGATGCGCGACCTCACGCATGGCTGCGATTTCCGCATCGTCCTTGCGCATGCGAAGATCGCGCAGGATCGGTCCGCCCGGTGTCCACTTCGCGCCCGGAATCGCCTCCTGGAGGCGGAGCAGGAAGATTGCGTGGAGCTGATCGCCGACACCGATCGATTTCGCATTACCGGCCAGCGACGCCACCAGGTCGGAGGGCGATTCCGTTTCCTCCCAGGGCTTGATCTCAACCAGGTCAGCCTTGTCGGCCACGTTTGGAGCCTCCAGGCGCGGCACCACGAATTTCGGCCGACCCTCAGCTGGAACCAGCAGCAGGTTCAGCCGTTCGCTGAGGTGGGCATTGATCCCGGTCAGGTAGAAAAGATCGGCGGAGGGGCCGATGCAGAGCAGATCGACTCCTGCAGCGCGCATCTCGGCCTGGGCGCGCGCGATTCGATCCTGATAGACGCTGGTGGCAGTCATGAACATCTCCCAAACGACAAACGAACCGACTTGCGGATTCTATCGCCCTACCACCTCGTAGAATGCCGGAGTTGCGCGGAAGTGGAGGAAAGCGTGGGTTTGGATCGGACAACTATCGTCATTGGGTCGCCGCTCGAGGCGGAGCATGTCGCGCGAATTGCCGCGATTGCACCGGATCGCGTCGAAGTTATCTACGAGCCGGAGTTGCTGCCGCCGGCGAGGTACATCGCCGACCATGACGGTCCCGCAGACTGGGTGCGGTCCGAGGCAGATCAGCGGCGGTGGATGGAGATCCTGGCCTCGGCGGATGTCCTGTTCTGCCTGCCGCGTGAGGCGAAGGCTGACTTGCTTGCGATCTGCCCGCAGCTGAAATGGCTGCAGGGCACCTCGGCCGGCATGGGTCAGCCGGCCCAGAGGCTTGGCCTGATCGACTCCGACGTGATCGTGACCACGGCCAGCGGAGTCCATGCCGGCGCACTGAGCGAGTTCGTCTTCGCGGCACTCCTGAGCCGAACCCGCGAGCTCGATCGCATGGCGCTGTGGCAGCGCGATCATCACTGGGAGCGGTTCACCGGCGGTGAACTAGCCGGCAAAGCGATGACGATCATCGGACCGGGTCGGATCGGCCGGCAGATCGCCCGGGTTGCCCGAGCGTTCGACATGCGCGTGACGGCGGTGGGTCGCACCGGAGGACCGGAGCGGGCCACGGCGCTCGGTGTTGATCAATATCTACCGATCGATCGCCTGCGCGAGGCGCTACGCACGGCCGACGTGGTTGTGATCGTGACGCCGCACACCGGTGGGACCGAGCGGCTGATCGGCACAAGTGAATTCGACGCGATGAAGCCGGGTGTCTGGTTCATCAACATCGGGCGAGGCGCGGTGGTTGACGAGCAGGAGATGATCGCGCGGATTCGCGACGGCCGGATCGGCTTCGCCGCGCTCGACGTTTTCCAGCAGGAACCGCTGCCGCCCGATTCGCCGTTGTGGGACCTGCCGAACACGCTGATCTCGCCGCACTGCTCGGCCAACGCCCCGCGCGAGAACGAGCGCATCACCGACATCTTCATACGCAACCTGCCGCTCTTCCTCGACGGCCGCTACGACGAGATGAGCCCGGTCCTCGACAAGACGCAGCTGTATTAGGTTTAAGGTTTTAGGATTTGACGGGTGGGATTCCGGACGGCACTGAGTTCCCGCGGCAAAGAGGGGGACGGGGTATAGCAACAAACCGGCTCTGCAAAAACCCAAAACCCAAAACCTGGAACCTAAAACCTCATCCTGCAATATGCTAGTCGCATAACAGTTGGCCTCGCTCGCCATCGGAGGACAGGACTATGAGCACCGCAGCCGTCATGAGCATTACATCCATTAATCCCGCGACCGAAGAGGTCAATGCCATCTATCCGATCGATTCCCCTGAGGAGGTCGATCGCAAGATTCAGCGCGCCCGTGACGCATTCGAGATCTGGCGGGACACGCCGATCGAGGAGCGAGCTGAAGGCGTCCGGCGGCTGGGCGCGGCCCTGCGCGCCAACAAGGCGAAGCTGGCCGGGCTGATCACCAGCGAGATGGGCAAGACATTGCCCGAGGCCGAAGGCGAGGTCGAGAAGAGTGCCGGCAACTGCGACTTCTATGCCGACAACGGACCGAAGATGCTCGAGCAGGAAATCGTCGAGACGACCGCACGCGAGGCGTACGTCTCGTTCGAGCCGCTCGGGGTGATCCTGGCCGTCATGCCGTGGAACTATCCGGTTTGGCAACTGATCCGGCACGCCGCACCTGCCCTCGTCGCCGGCAACACGATCGTGCTCAAGCACGCCAGCAACGTCACCGGATGTGCGCTGGCGATGGAGCAGGTGGCGCGCGAAGCCGGACTGCCAGACGGCGCGATCACCGCGCTGGTCATCCCCGGTGACCGGGTCGAGGAGGTCATTGCCGATCCCCGGATTGCGGCGGTAACGCTAACTGGCAGCGACGCGGTCGGCAGCAAGGTAGCTGAGACGGCCGGTCGCTTCATCAAGAAGACCGTGCTCGAGCTCGGCGGATCCGACGCCTTCGTCGTGCTCGAAGACGCGGATCTCGACAAGGCGACCGACTACGCCGCCCGCTCCCGCTTCCAGAACGCGGGCCAGGTCTGCATCTCAGCCAAGCGCTTCATCGTCGTCGACAAGGTGGCCGACAAGTTCGTCGAATTGCTCAAGCAGAAAGCCGAAGCGATCCAGTTCGGCGATCCGACTGACCGGGTCAGTACGATGGGACCGATGTCCCGCTCCGACCTGCGCGACACGATCGAGCGGCAACTGCGCGAATCGATGGATGCCGGCGCGGATCTTGTCACCGGCGGCGAGCGACCGGAAGGGAAGGGGTATTACTACCCGCCGACGGTCGTCGACAACGTCACGCCGGATATGACGCTCTTCCGTGAGGAAAGTTTCGGGCCGGTGGCGGCGATCACTCGAGTGCCGGACGAGGATGCCGCGATCGAGGCGGCGAACGACTCGCCGTATGGGCTCGGCAGCGCGATTTGGACGCAAGACATCGAGCGCGCCAAGAAGTTGGCCCGCAAGATCGAGGCCGGCGGCGTCTTCATCAACGGCATGACTACCTCCAACTGGAAGGTGCCATTCGGCGGCGTAAAGCGGAGCGGGTACGGTCGCGAGCTCTCCAGCTATGGCATGCGGGAGTTCGTCAACATCCAGACCGTCTGGGTCGAGCAGTAATCCGGGTGGCGGAATCCAACCTGCCTGAGCCGATTCTGCCGGCGGCATGGGAGCCATGTGCCTCCATGCCGCGGTTGCGGATCACCAATGTCCGCGCGATCTGCACCGCGCCGGAGGGAATCCGGCTGGTTGTCGTCAAGATCGAAACGAACGAGCCGGAGATCTATGGTCTCGGCTGCGCGACCTTCACGCAGCGGCCGCTTGCGGTCGTCGAAGCGCTCGAAACCTACCTCAAACCGCAACTGATCGGGCGCGATCCGAACGATATCGAGGACATCTACCAGACCTGCTACCTGAGCTCGTACTGGCGGACCGGTCCGATCATGAACAACGCCCTCTCCGGCGTCGATCAGGCACTCTGGGATATCAAGGGCAAGCGGGCCGGGATGCCGGTCTACCAGCTACTCGGCGGCAAAGTCCGCACTGCTGCGACCGTCTACACGCACGCCTCTGGCCGCGATGTCCAGGAGGTTGAGGAGCACGCCCGGATGCTGATGGGGCTCGGCTTCACGCATATCCGGGCCCAGGTCGAAATTGCTGGGTACTCGACATATGGCGCTCAGGGCGGCTCTGAACCGGCCGATGCTGGAACACCGGTACAGGCGCACGTCGGGCATCGACCGACGCACCTCGAGCCGGTTCAGCGGCCATGGCACGAGTCGTCGTACCTGCGGGCCGTGCCAAAGCTGTTCGAGCATTTGCGAATGACGCTCGGCGACGAGGTCGAGTTGCTGCACGACATCCACGAGCGGGTCTCGCCGATCCAGGCGATCGGGCTGGCGAAGGAGTTGGAGCAGTTCCGGCTCTACTTCCTCGAGGACCCGCTGGCGCCGGAGGACATCGGCTGGTTCCCGCGACTGCGGCAGCAGACCTCGATCCCGATCGCGATGGGCGAGCTGTTCGTGAACCAGACCGAATGGGAGACGCTGATCAAGGACCGGCTGATCGACTACATCCGGGTCCACATCTCGGCGATCGGCGGCTTGTCGATCGCGCGGAAGTTGGCCGCGTTCGCTGAATTCTTCGGCGTGCGGACGGCCTGGCACGGTCCGGGCGACGTCTCGCCAATCGGTCACGCCGCCAATCTGCACCTCGACATCTCGAGTACCAACTTCGGCATCCAGGAGTTGCATCTGTTTAACGACACGGCGCGCGAGGTGTTCCCGGGCACGCCGGAGGTGCGGGACGGGATGCTCTGGTGCAACGACAAGCCGGGTCTCGGCGTCGACATCGATGAGAAACTGGCGGCGAAGTACCCGTTCCCGGAGCACGAGCTGCACGGCGCCTTCCCTGCGGTCCGCCGCATCGACGGCTCCGTCATCCGCTGGTAGCTGGGTTGGTTGGATTGGCGTTTGGCGTTGTGTTGGGAGAGGCAGTGAAGGTTAGTGCGCAGGTGCAGAACTCGTACGGTGAGCATCACGCCCTCATCTCCACAAACGGGAATACACGCTCGATCAGCATTCCGCCGAAGCTGACGGGTCTGGGCTCCAGCGCCAGCGGCGGAGAATTGCTCTTCCTCGCGCTGGCGACGTGCTATTGCAACGACATCTATCGCGAGGCCGACAAGCGCGGCATCAGGGTCGAGCGAGTCGACGTGGAGGTCAACGGGGACTTCGGCGGGCCTGGGGACCCGGCATCGAACATCATCTTCCGGGCCAAGGTCATCGCGGATGCGCCGGAAGCCGAGATCGAGGAGCTGATGCGCCACACCGACACCGTCGCCGAGATCCAGAACACCCTCAGGGCGGCGACAACGGTCACCCTGATCGAGGTCGAGTCGGTATCGGCAGCGAAATAGGCGTTACTCCTCGATGGCCACATTTGAATCCATGATCTGTTCCGCGATCGTCCTCAGTCTGGGCATGTAAGCGCGCACCTCGGCGCTGCGGCGAACCAGGTCGTCGTACGCAACAACGCTGAGATCCCGGAGCATGTCCTCGAAACCAGGGGTAAAGCGATCCTGAAGTTCGGGTGAGGCGTCCGTGGCCAGCACCTTTTGGCAGCGCGCACAGGTGGCGGCGATCCAGAACATGGCTTCGCGGTGATAGCCACGATCGATCATTTCGCGGTTGCCGTCAATGGCGATCGGGCGGGCGACTTC
>DASQCG010000201.1:0-2379 GCA_035634825.1 Thermomicrobiales bacterium
TGCTTCATCGAGCATACCCGGCGACTTGAGCAGCTCGGCGTGCCAATCATCATCATCGCCGGCAATCACGACACGGCCCAACTTCGCACGTCGAATACCGTCTTCTCGGTGCTCGAGCTGGCGCTACCGGGCGTGAGCTTCGTCTCGGGCTACGAGGAGCGCGCGTTCGATCTCGAAGCGCTCGGGCTGAACGTCGTCGCGGTGCCGCATGGCCGGTTGGTCAGTGGGCCGATCGCGGACATTCCGCTGCGGGTGGATCGGCGCAATATCCTGGTTACGCATGGCCTGGCGCCGACACTGGCGGAATCGCCCCGGCATGAGATTGGCGAGACGGTGCTCGATCAGAAGCTCCTCAGCACGGGGTTCGATGCGATCCTGCTCGGCCACTTCCACAAGCGAATGCAGGTCAACGGCAACACCTGGTATGCCGGATCAAGCGAGCGCATCGGCTGGAACGACGAAGAGACCCGTCCGGGCTGGTCGGTCGTGCGAATGCCGGCCGACGGCGCGCCGACTACCGCGGAGCGTCCGATCCACACCCGCCAGATGATTACGCTCGGGGCATTTGACGGCGGCGGCATGACCGCGCGGGACATCTGCGACGGCGTCCTCAACGCTGCCAACGCCTTCGCTCAACCGGACGCTATGGTCCGGATTGAGCTGGTCAATATCGATCGCACCGAGCGTCGTTCAGCGGAAGCCATAATCAGGCGAGAAGCGGCCGGGAAGTTCCTCATCCTCCAGCCCTACTCGCGCCAGGACAACACGGCGCTCTTCAACGAGGAAGTCAGGATCGACGATTCGCTGCGCATGAAAGGCATCGCCGATCTCTTCGCCGATTTCTGTGCCGAGCAGCCGTACGACGAGGGCTTCCGAACGCGCTTTCTCGAGCGTGGGCGGGCGGCAATCGAAACCGCGGTCCGCAATGCCGAAGCATCAGTGGGGAATGGCGAATGATCCTCCTGGAGCTCGAAATCGAGGACTACAAGCAGTTTCGCGGCAAACACGTCTTCACCCCGACACAGAATGGGGTCATCGGTATCATCGGCTCGAACGGCGCAGGCAAGACAACGCTCTTCGAGGCCATCGAGTGGTGCCTCTACCAGCCGCGCGAGATCAAGAGCGACGAGATACCGCCCCGCGATGCGCAGGAGCGCAAGCCGCGCGTTCGGATCCGATTCGCCAACCCGCACACGGGCGCAACCTGGGAGATCGAGCGCACGCAGAAGAAGACCGGCGCCTCGGCCGAGATTCGCCAGATCGACGAATCCGGCACGTCGATTGTCGCGACCGGCTCGACCACCGTCTCGAACTACACCGCCACGAAGCTGATCGGCCTCGAGCACAAGGCCTTCGTCGCGACATTCTTCACCCGCCAGAAGGAGCTCTCGTTCTTCGGAGCGCTCAAGCCGACCGACCGGCGGCGCGAGGTCGGGCGACTACTCGGGCTCGAGACGATTCGCAACGCGCAGGAATTGATCGCCGAAGAGCGCCGAACCAAGGTCGCGACCTACCAGGGAAACCTCGCCCAGTACCAGGCCGAATCGGGCCAGCGGGACTTCGATGCGGACCGTGCGGCCAGGAACGAAGAGCTGACCGGGGTCGATCAGCAGCTGACCGATATCTCGGCCGAGCTGATCAGGGCCGAGAGCGAGTTCAAGGCAGCCAACGCCGCTCGCTCCAGGCTGGTCGAGCAGCGGGAGGCGACGTTCCGCCTGCAAGAGGAATTGGCCACGCATCGGGCCGCTATTTCCAGCGCGAACTCGACGATCGCGAACGCCAACGATGAGCTCGGGCGGCTCGACAAACTCGAATCAGAACGCCCTGACCTGGAACCGAAGTCCGCGCAGATTCCCGATTACGAGTCGTGCGTCGCCACACTCGAGGTCGACCGGGAGAGGCACCAGCAGCGCGGGTCCCTGATCGATCAGCGCGACCAGGCAACCGCTGAAATAGCTCGCCTGCAGCTCTCCGCGAAGTCGGCCCTGGCGACGGTCCAGGCTGTGCCGCATCCGCCTGCCTCCCTCCGGGAGACTGACCCCATCGCCGACATCGATGCGGCCCTTGACCACGCGGCGTCGATCAACGCCGACCGGACAGACCACCAGATCCGGGAACTGGAAGCGCTTGCCAAGAAGCAGGAGACCGTCGCAGAGGTTGCGGCACGGCTCGACAAATATCGAACGGCCGTGGAGCAGTTCGAACAGAAACGAATCGAACTACTCGCAAAAGGCGATCCAATCGACGCCGAATCTGCGGCAAAGGACGCCCAGGCAGACGCCGTGCGCACCCACGCAGCCTTCGAAGCGAGCATCGTCACCCACCAGAAGTCGCTCGCTGATTTTCGGCAGTTTGCCTCTCGCGATTTCGTGCCCGATT
>DASQCG010000202.1:0-6084 GCA_035634825.1 Thermomicrobiales bacterium
TGGGTGAGGATGCTGTGGCGTTCAGTCAGTACGAGCAGGGAGGTTACCTGGGATCACCGATCCTGTCATCGGCGGTTTTCTCGACGCGTGACCACCGCGGAGCTGATCTTGCGCTGCCCAGGCCCGCCGTCAACTCAACGGTGCCGCTTACTCGGCATGGTAGAACTGATGTTCTGGTGCTGTCAAGGGTTCTTCGGCGAGTCAAGGCATGTACGGAGCCACGCCACTACGGACGGGAAGCGGGGCACGGCGGCACCCGCGCTACGGACGAACGGCGGGGCACCGGAGCCACGCCACTACGACGAAAAGCGGGGCACGGCGGCACCCGCGCTACGAATGAACGAGGCCTGGCCACGGGGGGCCGGGACTACGGAGGAGAAAGCCGGCCACTGGGGCATCTGCGCTTCGGAGGAGTATGTGCGGTGGCTTCGCGACGTGGTCAGAAAGCGAGGCACGTGTTGCAGGGCCAGATGGCAATCTGTCCGCGCCTCGCCCATGCACCAGTCGCCTTGCTCATGCGGGTAGGTTGACCGGGCATCCGGATGCGATCTTCCCGGCTGGACCGTCTAAACCAGGCTGCTCGTGGGAGCTCGGCGCGGGTCAGGGTGCGGGGGTTGCCCAGGCGGCCGGGTCGTCGATTGCGGCGAAGACTTCGAGCACCAGTCCAATAACGAATCCGGGGTCATCGTCCGCAATCGAGTGACCGGCGTTTTCGGCAACCACGAAATGGGCCCCAAGCGCATCTGCGAGTGCCCGCTCGCCGGCCTGCCATTTCGCTTCGTACGCATCGACCGGGTAGCTCTCCGTGCAGACACCAAACGCACATGGCGGCGGCGTCCCCTGGCCGTGGGACACGACTGCGATCGGGATGTTGGGCACGGTTTCGGGGTATGCGAGCTGTCGGAATCCGGTTATCGCATCAAAGTTCTCCTCGTTGTCACCTGTTTCGTATGGATCAGACGCGAAGTTCGCTTCCGCGGAGCCTTCAGGAGCGAGCGCGATGAATTCGTCGATCATGCCGGGGTAGACGGAATCGAGCAGCACGAGTCCCGAGACGTTGGACGGGTCCATGCCCAATGCCGAGAGTGCGATCCCGCCGCCCATCGACACTCCGGCGACCACGCACGGACACTTGAGTTCGGGAGCGGCAAGCACGGCGACCAAATCATGCGCCATGTCCTCGATGTCCCGGGTGCCCTTCGGATCGGGGTCACTGGCGCCTGATCCGGCCCGGTCATACGAGCAGAACCGGGCTCCGATCGCGGCCGAAACATCGGGGCCGACCGACATGACGTCGGCGGTGCCTCCGTCCGAGCGCGGCCCGCCGACCTCGACGAGGAGCGTTTTGTCGCCCGTACCCGCACAGGCCAGGTGGATGGCACGGCCATCGACCTGAACCGTCCACTCCTCGATACCCGCCGGCGTGGCAACGGGGCTGGCGGCTTCCGCAGCGGCGACACGGCCGGAGGTGACGATCAGGTGATAGGTGATGGTCACCGTTTGCGGACCGGGAACGCTGAAGGTCAGGGTGTGCTCGCCTTCGGAGAGCGGCGCCACCATGATCTGGTAGCCATCGGCAGCGGCATCCGCGGCCGGCTGGGACGTATCAAGGAGGTTGTCCGGCGGCAGCCACAACGTGAAGAGCGGGGTTGCCGCACGATAGGCGGAAAGATTGTCCACTGCCTGACCATCGATCAAGACCTGCATCGCCGACATGTCGAAGGCGCCCTCGGCCTCGTCGACGTTGCCACTGGCGCACTTCTTCAATGCGGCCTCGTCGGAGCCGAAGAAGGGTTCGGGCTCGACGGTCGAGCATTCCGAGCCGATGATCGGGACGAACACATGCGCACCCACCGGAACGACGCAGGAGCGGGTGACATCGTGATCGGCGCCGGCAAGCATGAAGACGGGACCTGATTGCCCGTACCCGCACCACTCGCCGGTCTCGTCGAAATACGGGTTCACCGCTTGCGGGAGGCTGAAGAAATACTGCCAGGAGCGAGCGCTCCACTCGCCGAGGCCCGATCCCGCGACCTCGGCATCGGGCGGCAGGACGAGGTTCTCGGGGATGGGAGTCGCGTCCGCCCCGGGAGTTTGCGCCCGTGCCAGTCCGGCTCCAAACGCATTCAGCGCGAACAGCACGATCAAAGCGGAGATGAAAGTTAGACGGGACATGATGTCTCCTCACTTCATTCGCTTCACCTGCAGCATGTCTGTGTACAGGTACATTTTGTCATACATATCGATGCAGGGTGTCCCGGCTGCCTACCGATGCATGGCGGCAGTTTCCAGACCAGCTCGTATAGCTATGTGCCCGCACCCCGAATCCTGAACCGCGAATCCCTCAAACCTGGTGACGGGGGATCAGGGCTATTGGGCGGATGGGGGAGCCGGAACCTCCCTTGATTTTGAGGGGGAGAGCGATGAAGTAGCAGTGGGGTGGGAGGCGCTCGAGGTTGGCGAGGCTTTCGATCAAGGGGATGCCGTTGGGCAGGAAATACTTCGTGTGGGCGTAGCTGGGGGTGAGGGCAACGCCGTCGCGGATAGGGGTCTCGGTGTTGGTGTTGTCGGAGCCGAGGGCTTTGGCGCCGCGTTCATAGATGAGCTTGAGGGCGGCTTCGTCGAGGCCAGGTTGGTTGGTGACGTAGTAACGGGCCTGCTCGTCGGTGCGCCAGTGCCGTTTGTACCAGCCGAAGTTGATCAGGACGATGTCGCCCGAGCGAATTTGCCCGTGCTCGGATTCCCAGGCAGTGATGTCGGCGGCGGTCAGCACTTCGCCGGCGTCGAGGTTGCGGGCGCTGACGTCGATCACGCAGGCCGGACCAACCATCTGGTCGATCGGGAAGCGATCGATCGTCTGGTCCATCAGTTCGGGCACGGCATGAGCCGGGGCATCGCAATGGGTGCCGACGTGCTCCGGCATGAAGATCGAATTGGTGAAGTAGCCGTGGCGTTCATGGGTGACCGTGCGATGGATTATCAATGGAGGATGGGTTGGCCAGATCGGTGCGCCCTCTTCGAGGACGGCCGACAAATCAACCACTTCGGTCCGCGCGAACAACGCCTCGAAATCGCGCAGCAGGTCGGTAGCGGCAGTGCTCATTTGGGGTGCACCTCTTCATGCATTGTTCATGAATGCGCGTCACTATCCACTGGTGGCGGCGATCCGTCAATCGCGGTGATGAATGCACGGATCCAATTGTTCACCGCCAAGGCACAGAAAGGTAACGCAATATGAATCGTCGGGAACGATGGATCATGACGGTGAGCCTGACCATCGGGATGCTTTTGATGCTCGTGCTTGCGGGCACGGGGGCGATCAACTTCGGCGGAGCGCTGGCCCAGGACTCACCCTCGACCGTGGCGCGGCTGCAGGAGGCATCGCCAACCGCAGAGTCCGCGACGGGCACCGGGCAGATGTCATCGGCCGTTGACGTCGTGAAGGCGGTTAGTCCCGCCGTGGTAACCGTCGTCAACGAGCAGCGGGTGGGCATGCAGAACGGTGGCTCGTCGCTGCAGCCGGTTGGCTCGGGCACCGGGTTCATCATCGATCAGAACGGGCACATCATCACCAACTGGCACGTGGTGGACGGTGGCTCGAAGTTCCAGGTCGTCTTCGCCGACGGCACGACCAAGGCGGCCACGCTGGTCGGCTCGGACGAGATCAGCGATCTGGCGGTAGTCAAGGTCGACGGCAATGTGCCCGGCGTGGTGCCGCTCGGTGATTCCGACGCGGTCCAGGTCGGCGAGTCGGTCCTGGCGATCGGCTCCCCGCTCGGCAACTTCCAGAACACGGTCACGGAAGGCATCGTCAGTGCGACGAACCGCGACTTCCCCGGCGACGGCTCGACCCAGAGCCAGTACAACAACCTGATCCAGCATGACGCCGCAATCAATCCGGGCAACTCGGGCGGGCCGCTGATCGACTTCAGTGGCCAGGTGATCGGCGTGAATACGCTCGGCATCTCGGTCGACAACCAGGGCCAGCCTGTCCAGGGGTTGTTCTTCGCCATTCCGTCGAACAGCGTCAAGAAGGTGACGGATGCATTGATCAAGGACGGGAAAGTGACCTACCCGTACTTCGGCATCTCGTACCAGTCCAACTCTGCCGCGGCGGCGGCGCAGCTCAACCTCTCGACCGATCAGGGTGTGATCGTGATGGACGTACCGTCGAGCGGGCCCGCCGCGGATGCGGGGATCCAGCCGGGCGACGTGATCACGAAGGTCGGCGATTACGAGCTGACCGCACAGACGACCTTCTCGGAGGCGCTGTTCAACTACAAGCCGGGCGACACGATCGACGTGACGGTGGTGCGTGACGGCAAGGACATGACCGTAAAGGTGACGCTCGGGGATCGCTCCAAGGCGCTCAGCCAGTAAGTACCTGGAAAGGGGCAGGTACTTGTCGACGGGGGCGGTCCGATGGGACCGCCCTCGTCCGTGTATTCGCTCCTCGACGTCGGGTGCGCCGGGGATTGATGGTTGTTGCGAACCCGAGTCGGCACTCGCCCGGGACCGCTCCGGAATGAATTCGGAGCCAGGGTACGGGTGTCTGCTGAAGCCGACTGGTATTTATCCGGCCTCGGCAAGGATGCGTTCCGTCAGGACAAGGCCGGCCACGGGGGCCGGAGGTACGGACGAATAGGCAGGTTCCAGAGCTAGATGAGGCCGCGGCGGATGGATTCGGCGACGGCGTGGGCGCGGTCGACGGCACCGAGCTTGGAGAAGATGACCTGGAGTCGCTTCTTGATGGCGATCTCGCTGCGGCCCATGGCGAAGCCGATCTCCTTGTTGGTCGCGCCCTCGGAGGCGCGCCTCAGGATTTCGCGGTCGTCCTCGCTCAGATCGGCGTTGCGGCGGGTCTGCTCGCGAGCCAGGCCGGAGAAGTCGGTGAGAACGCCATCGAGCAGCTCGGGGCTGAGCGGTTTGCGGCCGCGGGCGGCGTTGCGGATTGCCTGGATCAGATCGTCCGGCGGGGTGCTCTTGAGCAGGTAGCCATCGGCGCCGGCCTCGATTGCCTGGCGGACGTAGGCCTGATCGCCGTACGAAGTGAGGATGATGACGGCCGAGCGAACTTCCTGCTCCCGCATACGGCGGACAGCCTGGATACCGGTCGCGCCGGGCATGCGCAGGTCGAGCAGGACGACGTCAGGCTGAATTTGCCGGGCCAGCTTGATGCCGGTGGCGGCGTCGTTGGCCTCGGCGGCGATCACGACCTCACCGGTCTGCGTCAAGAGCTTGCGCAGGCCTTCAACCACGACAGGATGGTCATCTACGAGCAGAACTGAAATCACTGAACCAAGTGTTCCTCACCGACTTCAACGTTGTCTTCGTCAACTATATCGCCATCGCCCGGCGACTGCGACGGGGCGAGCTCCGGATCGAGGACCGGATGCTCCACGGTGAGGTCGAGGCCGTCGTTCATGCGCTCGACGACGATGGCGGTGCCCGTGCCGGGCCGGGAGACGACTTCGAAGGCGGCCCCGATCGAGCCGGCGCGCTCGCGCATGCTCATCAGACCGAGGCCGGCGCGCCAGCCCGCTCCCTCTGTCTCGAAGCCGGAGCCATCATCCTGGACGGTGACGCGCAGGCGATCGGCCAGCCACTCGATGCGGACGAAGGACTCGTCGGCGCGGGCGTGGCGGATCGAGTTGTGCAGCGCTTCCTGGACGATGCGGTAGATCGCGAGGCGGACCTCGGGCGAGAGCCGGCGCTCTTCCCCGACGACCTCGAGCGAGCAGCGCAGGCCGCTGCGGTTGACCTGATCGACGTGGCGCTGGATGGCGGCTTCGAGCCCGATGTCATCGAGATCGGGCGGGCGGAGGTCGAAGATGACATCGTGGAGCTCGCGCATGGCCCGCTCGAGCAACTCGCCGACTTCCTGCAGCCCGGCGATCTCGGCGTCGGCTTCGTCCTGATCAGGATGGTGGCCATTGGCGCCGTCATGCCCGTGCCCATTGCCGTTGGTCGCGCGGGCCATGCGCACGGCCTGGGCCTGGTAGAGGGCGCCGGTGATGAGTGGCGAGACGGCGTCGTGGATGTCGGTGGCGATGCGGCGGCGCTCATCTTCCTGGAGGCGGACGG
>DASQCG010000203.1:0-4899 GCA_035634825.1 Thermomicrobiales bacterium
CGGTGTCGGTAACGATCCCCGCTACACCCCGACCACCTGCTTCGAGACCTTCCCCCTGCCCTGGCCCCCCGGCCAGGAACCAACCGGCGATCGCCGCGTCCAGGCCATCGCCGACGCCGCCAAGGAGTTGGACCGCCTCCGATCCAACTGGCTCAACCCGCCCGATTGCTCCGAGGCGGAGCTCAAGAAGCGCACCCTCACCAACCTCTACAACCAGCGCCCCGCCTGGCTCCAGATGGCCCACGAGAAACTCGACCGCGCCGTCTGGCACGCCTACGGCTGGGACGACAACCCCACCGAAACCACCGACGACGAAATCCTGACCCGATTGTTAAACCTGAATCAAATGCGCGCCGGTTGACCGACGGGGCGGAGCAGGCGTGCGCCCATGAGAGCGACTTTCAGAAGGAGTGCCTCCGTATTGACGTAGTTCCGGGCGGCCCGCCCGGCAGTGCGTCAGGAAAACCGGGCGAGCCGCCCGGAACTACACGTACAGGTTCACTAGGTTACCCTCTGGCGCTCGCGCCTCGTGGAACGATCGAGTGCACGAGCAATGTCGGCTCCGCGTACATCAAAACACCTAGGGAAAATCCGGTATCCTCCCGCTGTCCCAGGCATGGGCGCCGCGATCTGTGCCGGTGACAGGAGGGGGCATGTCCTTTATCACGCGCTGGGTGCGGCGGAAATGGTCCCGGTTTGATCTTTGGCGCTTGCAAACCTGGTATCGGCAGGGCTATCGCGACGGGCTGGCTGGCCGGCGCGGGGCGGAAGGGCGCGCGCTCGGCGGCCGGCACCGGATCGCCTACCTGACCGGCTGGGGAGATGGCTGGGCGGACGCCGGCCGGCCCCTCGACGCGATGCCGAAGCAGCCCCGCCGTCCGCCGGGTCAATCCGACTCCGACACCTGATCCGTCCCTACTGGACTCGGGCGCCGCTTGCCGTGCTCATCGACAAACGAGGCGTGGGTCGTGCGGTGATGATCAGCGTGCCGACCGGTCCGCGGTCGAGCTGGTGGGCCAGGAGCAGATCGACGCGGCTCATTGCGCCGCCGGTGACTCGTCGGCCAGCTGGTACAGGCGCCCGCGATCCGTCGCGGCGCGGTGGGCCGGTACCGCCTCTGGCCGACTCCAGGCCAGACCCGAGATGTAAAGCTCGGTCTCGACGACCGTCCCATCCGGCTGCACATCCCACATGAAGAGACCGGCCCGGGCTTCGCCGAGGTAGTCGAGTTGGGTCGCCTCGAGCACGACATGGCTATGGGTGGTATGTGCCGGGATGAGCAGGCGCTGCCCCGCTCCCAGCTCGATCGACTCCCGATCGAAAACGAAGCGGATCCGTCCCGATCGCACTATCAGCACTTCATCCCGGTGATGATGGTGGGGAGCCACGATGAGCCCGGCCGGCGCGACGGTCCGCCAGCGACAGACTTGCCGGGCATCCTCCTGCAGGACACTGGCAATCTCTAATTCATATCCCGGAATACCGCTGACGCGCATCGATGCCGGCTCCTTTGACTCTGCCAGCCATGCCAGGGCGACCGGCATTACACGGTCCGCCGGAGCAGTATACAAGCGCGCCTCAAGGGATGGTTCTGCGCAGGCCACCGCAGGCAAGCAAACCGTCAAACGCTCTCAGCTTTCGTAGCCATGCCGCTGCCCACCCGCCCCGACCCCCATCACAGCCCGACCCCGGCCCCAACGCTCCTCCACCCCCGTACCACGGCACCGTCTCGGCCCCAGCGCTCCTCCAGCCCCTTACTACGGCCCGGCCCCGACGCACCTTCAGCCCCTTTAGTGGGCTTATCGTCCCTCAGCCCGCGCCTTTAGCCGCAGGCGACACCGAAGCCCCGGATAATATCCAAATCCCATGCGATCAAGCTGAACCGGCGCATAGATGATGATTGACTATGTAACCGGCATTCGGTGCGGCCGCGTCTGGTAGCCCCCTGGCCTGTCGGCTTCAGCCGACATCCGGACGTGAGACCCGGATTTCAATCCGGGGCGGCACCGAGCGATTGCCGAATCGAGTACGCAAGGACCATCAGCCAGCATCCGTACCCTGGCTCCGGAATTCGTTCCGGAGTGTACCCGGGCGATTGCCGGATCGAGCTCGCAACCCCCATCATTCCCCGGGGCGCCTCGACTGTAATCTGCGTGGAGCGCGGCGCCGCGATCGAGTTCAGATACAGGGAGAGCGCAATGACAGGTACGGCTCTGCTCGTCGCGACGGCCTTTCTGGCCTCGGCCGTCGAAATGGTCGAGGCCCTGACCATCGTGCTGGCCGTCGGATTGACGCGCGGGTGGCGGACTGCCCTGATTGGCATGGCCGCAGCCGGAGCGGCGTTGGCGATCGTGATCCTCGCGCTCGGACCCTCGCTCGTGCGGTGGGTCCCGCTCCGGGGACTGCAAATTGTGGTGGGCACGTTGCTCCTCATCTTTGGCCTCCAGTGGCTGCGCAAGGCCATCTTGCGGGCGTCGGGCCTGAAAGCGATCCACGATGAGGCGGCCATTTTCGCGCGGGAGATCGAGCAGCTTGCCGCCGATGCCGCCTATGGCACCGGCTCGATGGACTGGAACGGCTTCGTGGTCTCGTTCAAGGGTGTCTTCCTGGAGGGGCTGGAGGTCGCATTCATCGTGCTGACCTTCGGGGCGAACGCCGGCCGATTCGGCCCGAGCATCGCCGGCGCGGTCGCCGCTGTCGTGCTGGTTGCCGGGGTCGGCCTGCTGGTCCACCGGCCGTTGAGCCGCGTGCCGGAAAACACGATCAAGTTCACGGTTGGCGTCGCGCTGACCACGTTCGGCACATTCTGGGGTGGCGAAGGCGTTGGGGTCGATTGGCGCCTGGGCGACGTCACGCTCCTCCTGCTCGCCGGGTTCTACGCGGCGGCGGCATTTGGCCTCGTGGCGTGGCTCAAGGCGACGAGCGCCTCGCGGTCCATGGCCACTCCCGAAGGGAGCGCGGCATGAAGTGGATTTCGACGTTCGGGCGGTTCTGGTACGACTTCGTGGTCGGCGATTCAGTCGTGCTGGCCATCGGCGGCTGCGCGGTCATCGTGATCGGTGCGCTGCTCGTCTGGGCGGGCGCGAACGCATTCACCCAGCTCGCCCTACCCGTCATCGTGGTCGCAACGCTGGCGGCAAGCCTCCGCTGGCCCCGCTAACCAAACAAGCCACCCAACCCCGACCCTGTAGGGGCGCATTGCAATGCGCCCTTTGTCGTTTCTGGACATAACCAGCCAGAACCTCACTTTTCCAACGGCAGAAAGAAAGCTACCCCCTGCACCCATCTCCCCAGCCGGCTTCAGCCGGGTTCAGATTTCAGCCCGGGTCTTCAGGCCCGGGCGATCCCGTACGCCCAAGACCCGATCGCCGGAACCCGACCCCAGCCTCGGAGGGGCTTTCCCTGTCAGCCCGGGGTTTCAACCCCGGGATCACTCTCGCGAGCACCACGAAGCAGACGACCGGGATCAACCCAGGGCGTGTGCAGAGCCCCGCCGCTACGGGTTGAGAATCGCCTCTACCCGATCGCTCGCCTCCCGCAATGCGGCATCTATGTCGCCGTGGCCGCGCACCAAACTGGCCATCATGTCGTTGAGGGCTTCATTCATCGCCGGGTACTCGGGGATGCGGGGGAGGAAGCGGACGCTCCGGTGGACCTCCTCCATCACGTCGTAGTACCGGAACTGGGCGCGGATCTCGGGGTCGGTCCAGGTTGACTTGCGCACGCCGGACCCGCCGCACTGGGCGGTGACCTTGTCCATCGCGGGCGTGGTCAGGTGGCGCAGGAACTGGTACGCGAGGTCGGGGTTCCGGCAGCCGCGGGCGATGGTCATCACCCAGTAGACAAGCAGGGAGACGCGCCTGCCCTCCGGTCCGTCTCCCCCTGGCAGCATCACAGAGCGGGTCTTGCCGGGGATCTGCGAGAACTCGGGCAGATCGGCGATGGTCTGAAAGCCGGCCCAGTTCCACTGCATGGCCGCCTTGCCCGAGGCGTAGTACATGCCGGCGGCGACGCTGTCGTACTCCCATGGCTCGGGCTGGGTGACGCGGTGCTCGTGGATCAGGTCGAGGTAGTAGCGCAAAGCAGACTGGCCGGCGCGGCTGGCGAACATCGGCCGGCCGGTATCGCTCAGCAGCTCGCCGCCCCGGCTCCAGAGGTGGATGGCGAAGTCGTAGACGGAGTTGTGGCCATCCGGTTTGCCGGCCACGACGCAGCCGTACAGGTCGTCGTCCGGGCGGGTGAAGAAGCGGGCGAGATCCAGGAACTCGCTCCATGTCGCCGGTGGGGCGAGCGGGCGGCCGTGCTGGCGTTCGAAGCGGAGTTGCTCGCGCGGGTCCTCGAAGAGGTCGGTCCTGTACATGAAGACCTCCGGCCCGTCGTGGTAGGGGAGGCCCCAGGGCCGGCCGCGGTCGTCCTGCTGGATGCCGAGGACGGTCGGAGCCCAGCCGGTCGGCCAGTCGGGCGGCGGGTCGGACTGGACATAATCGGCGAGGCAGACGATCTGCTCGTCCTTGATCGCCTCGGCCAGCCAATCGCTGCAGCACATGAAGATATCGATCGAGCCGTCGCGCAGGCCGCCGTCGGTGAACATGCGGGTGTAGAGCGACTGGGTATCGGCCGAATCGAGCCCGAAGCTGACCCCGGGGTGGCTCTCGCGAAAGGCATCGCCCTGGATCGTGAGCGCCTTCTCAAACCCGTCGAAGAGCCGGTACATGATGGAGAGGTGCATGGTTCCTCCAGAGGGCAGGGATCAGGGATCAGGGTAGAGTTGGTGGTTGGTTGATGGTTGTTGGAAATGTAGCGCGGCACTGTGCCCAAAAACCCAAAACCCAAAACCCAAAACCTGCGACCGGAGCGTGATCATGGATTGCGTTGAGTTTCCAGTTTCTGGTTTCTACA
>DASQCG010000204.1:0-2198 GCA_035634825.1 Thermomicrobiales bacterium
CAGATGAGACCTCGCGTAGCACGCTTTGCTTCACATCCAGCTTCTCAACAACTGCTTCGACAACCACCTGGGCTCCGGTGGCCGCCTCCGCGACTGAACTACAAGCCTGCACCGCCGACCGTGCCGCGGCCGCCGTCTCCGACTCCAGCCGGCCGCTCAACACGAGCTTGTCGAGGCTCTTCGCGATCTCGCTGGTGGCCCTCGCCGTCTGCGCAGGCGACAGGTCACAAAGGCCGACCGAATAGCCGGACATTCCGGCCGCCTGGGCGATGCCCGCGCCCATAATTCCAGCGCCGATCACAGCGACTCTCACCTGCTGTCTGTCGCTGTCCACGCGATCAGCGTAGCATCTCTCAACACTCACGTTGATAGTTTCTATGCCTTAGGCTACGGTCGATACCGTGGACGAGTCCGAGGTCCTACTGAACTTTGACGAGCCCGGGATCGTTCAACTGGTCCTTAACCGACCCGATGAGCTCAACGCCTGGACCTACTCTCTTGAATCCTCCCTCTTTGCCGCGCTGGACGCTGCGGCGGCCGATCGTTCGGTTCGCGTGGTTGTCATCACGGGTGCAGGTCGTGCGTTTTGCGCTGGGGCGTCGATGAGCTTGCTCGGGGAGGTCGGCACGGCAGTGACCCGGCCGGACCGCGCACATCGTCGGCGCTTGCCGGAACTCGTTGAGTATCCGAAGCCAATCATCGCTGCTATCAACGGCCCCGCCGCGGGTATTGGTTTTGCACTTGCGATCGCCTGCGACATCAGAGTTGCGGCCGCCGACGCTAAATTGACAACATCCTTTGCCCGGCTTGGCTTGGTCGCCGAACACGGCGTCGCGTGGCTTTTGCCGAGGTTGGTTGGCTGGACACACGCAGCTGACTTGCTCCTGTCTGGACGGGCAATCTCTGGCACCGATGCAGCGGCAATCGGCCTCGTGTCGGCTGCGGTTAGCGGCGCGATGGTACTGGAATACGCCCTCGACTATGCGCGCAAAATGATCTCGACAGCAGCCCCATCGAGTTGGGCAGCAATCAAGCGCCAAATGAGCGAGGCTGACCGTACGACGCTCGCCGAGGCCTACGATCAGGCCGCGGATCTGATGGAAGTGGCCCTGTGTTCGTCCGATCACCAAGAGGGGGTGCGTGCGTTTATCGAGCGCCGAGCGCCGAACTTCTCGCCGCTTGGCGTCCGTGCCGATGATCGCTGACTTGCTAACCGTCGCGCGAAATCAGCGGGCCCTCGCTCCACCGAAGCCAGCAAGCGCCTCGGCCGCGGCTGCTTGACTGGACAAATGGCGGGTGTAGTCCTGCTCCGTCTGATAGGCGGCCTCCAGTGGCAGGGTGTCACTGCGGACCACTGAAGCCTTTGCCATGCGAATTGCGACTGGGTTCTTCGACGCGATCTGTCCTGCCAGCGCGCGGGCATGTGACATCAGCTCCGAGCCGGGCACGACAGAGTCGATGCCGCCAAGCCGATGAACCTCTGACGCAGGTACACGCTCACCCGTGAAAAACATCCGCCGTGCCTTGGCGGGCCCGACCATCCATTGAGCGAACGAGGCCGCACCTAGAACACCTACATCGATTTCGGTGAGGGCAAATGTGGCGGATTCGGCGGCGATTGCAATGTCAGACACTGCGACTAGCGCTACCCCGGCGCCGACAGCCGGGCCGTTGACTGCACAAATTACTGGAACTGCGCAGTGCCGTACAGCCCAGAACGCCTCGCGCGTCAGCTGGTATGGGTCGCCGACGTTCAGCGATGCGGGCGCTGACCGTTCTTGTTGAAGGTCGTGGATGTCGCGCCCGCCGCAGAAGGCTCGGTCACCAGCGCCTGTAAAGATTACCGCCGATATGTCGTCGCGTTCGCGAAAGCCATCGAATGTAGCCTTGATCTCCCGGTACGTTTCACGAGCCAACGCGTTGACTGGGGGCCGGTCGATCACAACCTCAGCCAGACCACTCTCTTCGGTGACTCGCAATCCAGGTGTCATGGCTAACACTCCCTTAGTCCATTCGCCCGGACGGGAACAGCCAATCAGCGGTGAGCTCGGGCCGGCAGACGACGCCAACATAGGCCCTGTCCAAACCGTTTGTCAACACTTGCGTTGACTAGGCGGCCGGGTTCTGGGCTTTGGTTCTGCGGGTTGTCGGAGCGCGGGCCTGGGTTCAGGGCTGGTCGGCGACGAGTACGCCTCGCA
>DASQCG010000205.1:0-5368 GCA_035634825.1 Thermomicrobiales bacterium
CCACCGAGGACAATCGTTGGCGCGCGGAGATCAAGCTGATCGTACAGGCAATCCACGAAATCGATGCCGACGTCGCGGCGATCAATGCCGAGCCGCCAGGGCCGCCAGGCGTCGCCCTTCCTCCTACGCCGATCACCGATATCGCGATCGAGACCGCGCCGGTGGCCCGCGTCAAGTTTCGGATTGGAAACACGCCGTTCTCGTACGCCGAGGAGATCGATTGGGCCGAACGGGGAACCCAACTGGCGCGGAGCGAGCTGGCTCTGGATGAAGGAAACGTCGAGGCGATCATCCCGTCCGTGGTCCCCGCCGATCAACGCCAGCCGCTTCGGGAGCACCTGGCCCGGAGCCTCTTCGCCTTCGCATCGGACCTTAGAGACCGCGCACTCAACAACGAGTCAGTTCCTCAGGCGACCCTGGCCGACCTCGCCCAGCCAAGTACCGAGTTCGGTGGCTGGCTGGATTGGACGGGTCAGTCGGCGCGGAAACAGGAGCGCGAGGTCGCCAGAGCCAACCTGTTTGCCGAGCGGCAGCGCTTGATGGCTGATCGCGCCAAGTTGATCGAGGATCAGAACAAGATCGCCGAGAACTTGCCGATCGCGCGACGGCGTCTGGCCGAGCTCGACCGCGAGATTGAGACAATCACGGCGAGCACGTAAGATCCGCCGGCAAAGTAGCCTCGCCGGCTGGCTGGACTTTTCGCTCGGCCAGCAGGCGGCAGATGATCCGGCGGTTTGTTGCCGACCAGTTCGAACCAGGGCGACGCCTGCGGAACCGGATGCTGTACCGCTCCTCGTCGACGCCTCTTGTCTGCGTGTCGACCCAACCCCAGCAAAGCGCCTCCTCGAGCAGCTCGTCGAACGAGACGGTCTGCCGGCCGGAAGCCTTCTTGTAGATGACGGCCCAGATATCGTCGCAAGCAGAAGCGGGACCGGCCAGCCAGTCCCGCCATTCTGAGAGCGACGCAATCTCGACTGGATCCACGGGCAGCGATTACGGCGAGAAGCGGATCGAGGCGGCGCTACTGATCGCCCTGAAGATGGTGATCAACTCGACGCCGTCAACCGGCTTGTAGCAGATGGTCCGCTCGCCGACTCGCTCGACCCGCGGCACGCGAGCCGCATAGTCGGCCCGTGACTGATGCTCGAAGTCGATCTCGACCGTCACGTCCTTGGCCAGCACGTACGGCTTGGCCGACTTCGCGTTCGCGACCGCCTGACGGGCTCCTTCCCGGATCAGCTCCTGGGCTTTGAGCGGATGGAGATGGAGCGCCGAGGTCGTGCTCAATCCCTCTTTGACGGCCACGCCGACGCACTGGTCGCCGACCCAGGCGATCGTCTGGGCGACCGCCTTCTCGTCACCGACAACCAACGTGATCGGCACACCGAAGTGGCCGGCGATGGCGGCATTGATCCCGAATTCGCCGGTGGAGCGGCCGTCGAAACGGACGTCGTTGACCCAGCCCGACCATGTGTGGGCCAGCGGTCCGCCCGGCGTGCCTGCCTTCGCGTGGTAGCCGGTGAAGAATGCGCAGCCGATGTCCTCGAGATCGACACCCTGCATCATGCTCAGTGGCTTGTCATTGCCGGAGATGAACCGGCACGAGGGATGCAGCGAATCAGCGATCAGGTTGCGCATACCGTCATGGCTGTCGTTGACGATCACCTCGTCGGCACCGCCCTCGAGCGCGCCTTCGATCGCCGCGTTGACCTCGGCAGTCATGCGGTGTCGCGCCCGGTCGTATTCACCCTGGTTGTGTGGCTCTCCGGCGCTGGCATTCTCGCTCGGTGTCACCTGCACCCACGAGCTGACGCCGCAGGTGCCCTCCATATCGGCTGAGATCAGAACCTTCATCGACTGACCTATGCTCCCTTCAGGACCCGGCCTTCCTGCAGCCGGCCGATAATCTCATGCGCCGCGTTATGTCCAGGCGCGCCCATCACACAGCCACCCGGCCAGGCGCCGGAGCCGCAGAGGAACAGGCCGCCGATCGGCCCCTCGTACGACGAGCTTCCCGGTACCGGCCGCATGTCGAAGGCCTGTTCCGGCACCAGCTCGCCGTGAAATATGTGTCCGCCGGTCATCCCGAAGCGCGCCTCGATATCCGGCGGCGTCAGCACCTGCATGCCGACAATCGCGTCCGGGATATTCGGCGCGAACTTCGCGAACTCCCGGATCACATTCTGGGCGACCTCGTCTCGCCGCTCGTCCCAGGTGCCCTCGGCGAGGGTGTACGGGAAGTACTGCGTGAAGATCGAGATCGTGTGCATGTCTCCCGGCGCGACTGTGCGGTCGACGGCAGACTGCATGTGGATGTTCATGAACGGGTGCTCGGCCGGCTTGCCCGACTTCGCGTCGTAGTAGGCCTTCTGGATGTAATCGATGCTCGGGGCGATGAAGAGGCCGCCTGTGCTGCCCTGCAGTTGCTGATCAACGGGGAGCGCCAGGAACTTCGGTAACTCGCGCACGGCCATGTTGATCTTGATGACCGGGCTCTCGATCTTGATGTTGCTGATCGAACGCCGGTAGTCGGCCGGAAGATCGCGCTCTTCGACCAGCGAGAGATAGGTCCGCTTGGGATCGGCGTTCGAGAGCACAATATCCGAAGCCAGCTCTTCTCCGGAATCGAGCAAGACGCCGGCTGCGCGGCCGTTCCGGACCATGATCTGCTGAACATCGGCGTTGGTCCGGATGGTGACGCCGCGGCGTTCGGCAATCTTCCTGAGTGCCTGCGTGATTGCGCCCATCGCTCCGCGCACATATGCCCAACGACCGCGGTGTCCAGTCGCCATGCCCATCGAGTGGTAGAGCTTGACGTAGCCGGTACCCGGATCGCGCGGGCCGCGGAAGGTGCCGATGATGCCGCTGGAACTGACGGTGGCCTGCATCTGGTCGCTGTCGAAGTAATACTCGGCGATATCGGCAACCGCGCCGAGGTAGAACATCTGGAAGATCTTCTGCTCCTCGGGCGTGCGGAAGTTGCTGGCCACCTCATCCCAGCTCGGCGGACGACGCAGGATGTACTTGTCCATCACACTGCAGGCCACTTCGACCGCGTTGTCGTAGACGTCGTAGGCCTCCGCATCCTTCGGATTGACCTTGCGGATGCTCTCCAGCCACTTCTCGTGATCGTTCCAGTAGGTCAGCGAGCTGCCGTCCGGGAACGGCGCGAAGAAGCGCGGGTTGCGCTCGAGCAGCTCGATCCCCTCCCAGGCGCCGAGCTCGTCGAAGATCTTGCGGGGAGCCAGCGATAGCACATAGGATCCGGTCGAGAGCTTGAAACCCGGGATCGTCTCCTCCGAGATGGTGGCGCCGCCGACTTCGTGGTAGCGCTCGAGGACGCAGACATTGAGACCCGCGCCGGCCAGATAACAGGCGGCCACGAGTCCGTTATGGCCCGCGCCGACGACAATCGCGTCGTACTTCGCGGGCTGGTTGACAACCGACGCCATGAATTGGTCCTCCGAGTCGCCGCGCGACGGTGAGCGGGTTGAATCGCAAACGCCCCGGAAGAATAGCACCGGTCCCGGAACGCAAATGAGCCGGACTGCAGGTCCGGCTCATCGCATTCAGATTCGAGAGATGTGGGGTATCGGTTAGGCCTGGTTCCGGCGGCGGCGGCGCTCGGCCTTCCGTCGCTTGGCGCGATTCTCTTCCTGCGTGCTGATGAAGCGCAGGCCGCGGCGATGCTCGCGGATAATCCCGGACCGTTCGATGCCCTTCTGGAATCGTCGAAGCAGTTGATCGAACGACTCCGAATCCTTGATCTCAACCCGCATGCGTAAAATTCACCACCTGAATGGGTACGGGGCGTCGGTGACGCGCACCAAAAATCCGTCCGATCATTGTCGGCTTCGACCAATTGTACGACATCGGTCAATGCCACGGGAGTTGATACGTGTCCATCAGTACTTCGGTTTCAGGCCTCGCGGTAACCCCGGGCACACCGCATTCGCTGCATCTCACCGAGATCCCACTGCCAGGGGTCGGGCCGAACGACGTACAGATTCGAGTTGTCGACGCCGGTATCTGCGGGACCGACCGCGAGATCATCGAGTCGAAGTTCGGCTCCGCGCCCGCCGGAAGCGCCAGCCTCGTAATTGGCCACGAGGTCCTCGGCCAGGTTGAGGCAGCAGGCGAAAACGTCGTCGGCCTTTCGACCGGCGATCTGGTCACCGCCACGGTTCGCCGTCCGTGCGGATGCCCGCAGTGCACGGCGGGCGCGTCCGACTTTTGCGCGGAGCTGCGGTACACCGAGCGCGGCATCATCGGACTGCACGGCTTCATGACCCACCGCTTCGTCGAATCGGCGGAGCACATCATCCCGGTTCCAGCCGATCTTAAGGAGATCGGCGTGCTGATCGAGCCGACCAGCGTGGCCGAGAAGGCGTGGCGCGTCGCCTCGGGCGTGCAGGCGCGGATCGCCGGGTGGAGGCCGCGAACTGCGGTCGTATTCGGCGCCGGGCCGATCGGACTCTTGACGACGCTCGTGCTCCGAGCGAAAAACATGGACGTCTACACGATCGCGCGGCGCCCGGCGTCCGAGGCGCCCGCGGCGGCGATCGTCGCCGCCTGTGGCGCAACTTATCTGTCGAGTCGCGAGCCGGACATCACCTCGATCAAGCGGCAACTGCCCAACGTGGATCTGATCGTCGAATGCTCAGGCTCGACGGAGGCCGTCGAATCCGCCATCCAGCTCCTCGGCATCAACGGCGTGCTGGTCCTGCTCAGTGTGACTGGCGGGTCCCGAAGCGCAACCCTGCCGCTCGACAAGATCAACTTCGACTTCGTGACCGGCAATAAGACAATGGTCGGTTCGGTCAATTCGACTGGGGATGATTTCCGCGCCGCGATCGCCGACCTTCAGGAGATCGAGACCCGCTGGCCCGGTCTGGCCGCGCGGTTGATCACGCATCGCCTGACGTCGCTGAACGAGGCAGTTGGGCTGATGGAGTCGACGCGGGGAGCGATCAAGGCGATCGTCGCCCTGGGCTGATACCTACCACCATCCGTACGGGATGTTGCGGTGCGGATTAAGAACCGGGTAGATCGGATCGGTGATGAACATGTCGATCCGCCGCAACAGCGCGTTGATCTCACGCTGTTCAAGCAGCTCCTCCAACTCGATGCGCAATTCGGGTTCGCGGCACCGCAGGGAAGCCAGGTCGGCCACGAGTGCTTCGTGCACTGGTCCACCCACGAACTGCCAGAGGACAGTGCGCAGCTTGGTGTCCGCATTGAAGCAGAGACCATGGTCAATCCCCCAGACCATTCCGGCCGCGTCGAGAAGGCAATGCGAGAGTTTGCGATCGGCGTTGTTTGCGACGTGGTCGAAGAGGACCAGCCGCTCGACCTCGATCTCCCGCCG
>DASQCG010000206.1:0-8166 GCA_035634825.1 Thermomicrobiales bacterium
CCGGTGAGTTCGCCCCAGACACGTGCGATTTCAATGTCGCACGGGAGAATCTGTTCTCCATACTCAACTTCAATCTCCTGCAGCCAGGTGACGAGAGCGTTGCGTCGTCTAGCCTCGGGCAGAAGCTCAATTCCCTTTGCAATTTCCCCGATCGTCACCACGCTGATGAATGAGTCGAGGTCATCAACTGAGCGCGCGAACTCCTTCACTCGCTCCGACCCTTGTGTATTTCGGATTTCCGATATGACGTTCGTGTCAAAGAGCGTCCTCAAAGCTCGACGTCTCGCATCGGGCTTTGATCTCTCGTCAGGTCCAGGTCACTGAAATCAGGACCATTCATGAGAAACTCGATGAAGCTCGGTTTTCTGGCCTTCAGGCGCTTGTACTCGGACTCGGTGATGATGACCACCGGCTCGCTTCCCTGTTTGGTAACTCGTTGAGGTCCTTCAGTTTCAACCAACCGGTAAACCTCGCTGAACCTGTTTTTCGCTTCCGCCAATTTCCAGTCCAAATGACGACCTCCTGCTTGGCTAGATTGTCTAGATTAATTATATCGGCCCGGTCAACTGTTCCGGCAGTCGAGGCGGATTCATTCTGACTCGGTATCAAGAAGAGACTGCGTGGTCATTTCGGCTGGGGTTGGCAGGCCGAGCAATTCCAGAATCGTTGGCGCGACTGACGACAATACTGCGCCGTCCCGCAATTTCACCTGTCCGGCGCCCACCAAAACGCAGGGGACCGGGTTAGTCGTGTGGGCAGTCATCGGGCCACCGGTTTCCGGGTCGATTTCCTCCTCGGCATTGCCGTGATCCGCGATCACCAACGCTGCGCCACCAACCGCCTTGAGAGCGTCGAGCACCTTCGCCAACTGCGCATCGGCCGTCTCCACAGCCTTGATTACGGCCGGGATGTTGCCTGTGTGGCCGACCATGTCCGGGTTCGCGAAGTTGACGACGACGAAGGCGTATTTGCCGGACTTGATCGCGGCGACTGTGGCGTCGGCGACGGGAATAGCGCTCATCTCAGGTTGATGGTCGTAGGTTGCCACCTTTGGAGACGGGATCATCGTGCGATCTTCGCCGGGGAACGGCTCCTCGCGGCCACCATTGATGAAGAAGGTCACGTGGGGATATTTCTCGGTCTCGGCGCAATGGAACTGCGCCAGTCCCGCGTCCGATATCACCTTCGCAAGCGGGGTGACGACGTCACGTGGCTCGAACAGGACGTCGACCGGCAAGCCCTCCTCGTACCGCGTCATCGTTATCACCCGACAAGTTCCCGCCACCACCCTGGATCGCTCGAAGCCCGTGAAGTCCAGGTCGGACAGCGCGTGGGTTAATTGACGACCGCGGTCCGAGCGGAAATTGGCGAACAGGAACACGTCGCCGTCTTGCATGCCGTCGGGTCCATCGGGATTCGGGATGACCACCGGGACTATGAACTCATCGGTCACGCCGGCGTCATACGACGCCTGAATTGCCTGCACGGCGCTCGGGGAAGTCGGGCCTGAGCCAGACACGATCGCGTCGTAGGCAAGTTGCGTGCGTTGCCAGCGCTTGTCGCGATCCATGGCGTAGTACCGGCCACTCACTGTAGCGATGCGGCCAACCCCGACCGTCTTCAGTTCCTGTTCGAGGTTGGCGACAAATCCGGCGCCGCTCGTCGGGAGTGTGTCGCGGCCATCGGTGAAGGCGTCAATCGCGATCTTGTTCAGCCCGCGCCTCGCGGCGATCTCGATCAGGGCGAAGATATGCCGGATATGGCTGTGCACGCCGCCATCGCTGACAAGTCCGCCAATGTGGAGGGTGCGGTTGAAAACGATGCAGTGGTCGATGGCGGAGGTCAGGATTGGATTCCCGGCCAGCTCGTCGTCCACGATTGCCTTGTCGATCCGGCTGATCCACTGGTGCACGATGAATCCGGCGCCGATGTTGAGGTGACCGACCTCCGAATTGCCCATCTGACCTTCCGGCAATCCCACCGCCTTGCCCGACGTCAGCAATGTCGTATGCGGGCAGGTGGACCAGATCCGGTCCATGGTCGGCGTGATTGCGGCCTCGATTGCGTTACCCGGGCCGCTCTCGCCGATGCCCCACCCATCAAGGATCACGAGTGCTACGGGTCTATGCGTCGTATTGGTCATGGATTGGCAATATCTCCTCGGCGTGTCGCGCCACCTGCGTGTCAAGGGTATTATCCAGAGCGGTATTTGACCCACCGACATCCGACACAAGGAGCTGAGCGTTCAAGATGGCCGTGTACGACGTGACGATAATCCCGGGTGATGGCATTGGGCCGGAGGTTGCGGAAGCAACCAGCCGCGTGCTCGAGGCGACCGGGGTGAAGTTCAACTGGGATCACCGCGATATCGGCATGGCGGCGCTCGAGAAGCACGGCGACCTGATCCCGCAGGAAACGCTCGAATCTATCCGCAAGAACAAGATCGGAATCAAGGGTCCGACCACGACGCCGATCGGCGAGGGGTTTCGCAGCGTCAACGTCGCGCTGCGCCAAGAGCTCGGGCTCTACGCCAATCTGCGGCCGGGCAAGACGATCAAGGGCGTGCAGAGCAACTTCTCTGATATCGACCTCGTTGTAGTGCGCGAGAACATGCAAGGCATGTACTCGGGCGTCGAGTTCGACGCTGGCAAGCCCGAGACAATCGAGGTGATTGCCAAGATCAACGAGCTGAACACAAAGAAGGTCGATCCATCGGCCGCGATCAGCATCAAGATCATCACGGAAGATGCGACTCGCAAGATCGCGACGTTTGCCTATGAGTACGCCCGAGCTAACAAGCGCAAGAAGGTCACGATAGTCCACAAGGCGAACATCATGAAGTTCACCGACGGACTGTTCCTGCGGGTCGCGCAGGAAGTCGCGGCGAACTACCCGGACATCGAGACCAACGACCGCATCATCGACAACATGTGCATGCAGCTGATGCAGAAGCCGGAGCAGTACGACGTGCTGGTCATGGCCAACCTGTACGGCGATATCGTCTCGGACCTGGTCGCCGGCATGGTCGGTGGTTTGGGCGTGGCGCCGGGCGGCAATATCGGTGAGGGCGTGGCCGTCTTCGAGCCGATCCACGGCTCCGCGCCGAGTCACGCCGGCAAGAACGAGGCGAATCCGACGGCGATGATCCTCTCCGGCGCGATGATGCTTCGGCACCTCGGCGAGCTGGATGCGGCGATCACGGTCGAGCGGGCCGTCGAGCAGGTGATCGGCGACGGCATGAAGGTCACCTACGACCTCCGCGCGGACCGTGATCCGAGCAAGGCGGTCGGCACATCCCAGATGGCCGACGCCATCATTGCCGCGATTCAGGCGTAGCCAATCGAGCCATTGATAATCAGGGAGCCCGGCGCCGGGCTCCCTGGTCTCGTGAGGAAGGGAAGGCTAGCTGGCCTTCTTCGTGATGCGGACCTGCCAGGTCTCCGGCCCCTCTTCGAGGTAGGTCCAGTCGATGAGTCCCGGGCGCTCCGCCATCAACTGGTAGTAAAGCGGCTTCGGGTCGTGGTCATTAACGAGTCGCAACGCCATGCCGGGCTTCAGATCGTCGATAGTCTGAAAAATGAGCGGATGCCGCTCGCGCGGGGTGATGGTCCGCACGTCCAGCGTCTGTACCTCTGTCGCGTTATTCTGGGTCAACTCGACCTCCTCCTCGTTCGCGCACCGGCGCGCACTTTTCCGGTCTCGATTGACCGGACATAACGCAAAACTATCGGCGCGACTGGCACTGAGCCATCAATGCGCCGTGCCGTGCCTGGGGAGCAAGCGGTTCTTGTCGGGACTGAATCCGCTCAGCCAATGCCGGGCAATGAGCATGACGTTGAACAGGAAACTCGCGAGTGCCGCGAACAAGATAGTCCCGACCCATGGCAGTACCCGCCAGTTGCCGACCAACGCAATCGCCCCAGCGAGAACGGCGGCTGTCCACAGGGACCAACCAGCCATCGCCAGTCTCCGGTTGTAGAGCTCCTCGAGGCGGGGAACCCGTTCCCGGCCCGCCACCGGCGCATACCGCTTCAGCCAGACAAGGAAGGTGGCGATCTTATAGAAGAAGCCCTGGATGGCGGTCCCGGCTGTTCCCATCAACGCCAACCAGACGGCAGCGACCCACATCGATGAATTTGGTCCCTCGTGTCGAAACAGGCCGGCAGCAAGTACCCCGGCTGACCCAATACCCGAAAGCGCGGCCACTATCGCAAACGGCATATAGACGTCCAGCGCCCGTCGCATGCGGCGTCGATAGAGGTGCACGATCTGGACGGCAAAGCAGATCAGCCCGGCCAGGATCGCGACCGCGGCAATCTGACCGACTAACGCCGGGAGGCCGAACACGAACTGGGCGGCGAGCAACCAGGAGCCGCCGGCACACAACGCCAGTTCGACCCAGGCAAGCCAACGGACGAAGTGAGCTTCGGAAAGTGTGAACATGCCGATCAGCCGATAGGCAACGCCGGTGAACGTAATCGCAACCCAACCGCCGAGCATCAAAGTAATGTGGGCGGCAAGCACCCCGAGCAGGCGTGAGCCGAGCATACCGTTGCTCTTGTTCAGCGCCAGCGAAAATCCGAGCACCATGCCCACGCCGGCCCCGAGGAGTCCGATGGCGAGATGCCACGCAACGACATCTCGTTCTGGAGTCCTGATCCAGGTCACGGCGATGACGCCGATGTAAAGCAGAAATGCGATCGCCAGCGATGTTCCGCCAATTCCGATCAGCGCGACGCGCGTCGCTCCCAATCCGATCAGGAAAAGTGCGAGGCCGGAGCCATAGAACCAGAACGAAATCCGCCCGACGCGAGGCGACGAGAGAGGGACCTGCAGCGCAACCGGCACCAGTTGATAGCTTGCGCCGATGATCATCGCCCCGACAAACCCGAGCGTGCATAAATGGACCAGGGCGAGCAGCGAGTAGTCGGCGAACGGACCTTGCATCAACGGGAGCGTCCATACCGCCGAACCCGCGATGATCGCCAACGAGATCACGCTCAGGGCCATGAATCGCGCTGGCAGGTCGAGCGACGGCGCGTGGGCCGAACTCAGCCCGTTCATGAGGGGATGACCGGCTTCTCGATCAGCACCTCGACCTTGCCGGGACCGAGGTCGCGCGTTTGGTGCCGGTATCCCATCTCATTGAGCCGATCGTAGAGGTGGATCGGGCGGCGCACATGGTGGACAAGCAGCCGGTTTCCCGGCTCAAGTTGCTCCAGCGCTTCCAGGATCTTGATCATCGGCTCCGGCGGTACGAGCTCTCTGACATCGATAGTGACCTCGGCAGTGATGACAGTGGCCCAATCGTGGTCGCTGCCGGACGTATCCTGAGGCTCCAGTTCTTGGTGCGCGCTCTCGGCCGCTCGGGTGAACATGACCTCCCACGCGCCGTCTCCAAACTCGTGCGACCAGTGCGTGAAACCCTGCTTTGCGAGCACGTCGTACAACGGCAGCGGCTCGAAGCTCGCGACCAGCCGAAATGCCGCGCCGGCCGGGACATTGCTCGCCACGGTCATGATTGCCCGGAATGGTTCTTCACCGCGCGCCATGATCTGGCGCACGTCGATTTCCGCGGCAATCGGGGCTCCGGGCACGACGATGAGCGACGGATTGGGAGGTGCTGGCCGACCGGGATCGATCGAGTCGGACGTGCTGGCCGGACTCAATCCAGCGGCGACGTTCAGGGTCCGGGTCAACTCGGCAGCGCTGATGCCTGCGATTCCTGCCGCCTGGGAGACGGTGACCAGCCGGCTCTGGACGTGCCGCATGATCGGGTTGCGCAGATTGCGGAACGCTGGTGAGGCGTCGATCAGCGTGTCGACCAGGTTTGGATAGCGACTCAGGACGTCGCTGATGCGTTCACTGGCCAGAATTGGCTGCTGTGAGGTCATGGTAATTCTCCCGCGCGATTCTGTTTCTACCAACCCAATTGGCGTCGACCTTCCTCGGAAATGAACTCGACCTTCCAGCGCGGCTCCCAGACAAGCTGGACGGTGATGGACGTCAACCCGGGGTGGTTGCTCGAGAGGGCGCGTTTGACGGCCGCTTCGATGGAGGCATGAAGCGGACATCCCGGCGTTGTGAGCGTCATTTCGACTGTTGCCTCGGTGCCGGTGAGATGAATCGCATAGACCAGACCGAGGTCCACGATATTGATCCCAACCTCGGGATCGATGACTTGCATGAGGGAATCGAGAAGACTTCCGGGCGAGAGCGTGGACGTTGGCATTCGTGTGGCCCAGGGGTGTTCAAACCATATCCGACTTATTCAGTCGGATTACCTTGATCATACAAATCGCACAGCGATGAATCAATCCGACATGACGCGAACTTCGGCCGTCGTGCGCGAATTTGCCGGCGACATTTGGTGCCCAGTTCAGTGAGAACTAGACTGCAGCAAATGTCGCGCGATATTTCGATCAAGGAGGAGCCCATGAGCCCGCAAGAGATCGCCGCACTCGTGGAGCAGATGACGCTCGAGGAGCAGGTATCGCTCCTGGCCGGTGCCAGTTTCTGGCGTACTGTGGCGATCGATCGGCTCGGCGTCCCATCGTTCAAGGTCAGCGACGGACCGAACGGGGCGCGTGGCGAGGGGGCGTTCTCCGGCGGCGTCAAAGCGGCCAGTTTTCCGGTTGGCATCTCTCTCGCGTCGACGTGGAATCCGGAGCTTGTGCACGAAGTCGCCGCGGCAATCGGCGAGGAAGCGAAGACCAAGCGCGCGCAGGTCGTGCTGGCCCCGACAATCAATATTCATCGCTCTCCGCTCGGCGGCCGCAATTTCGAGAGCTTCTCGGAAGACCCATGGCTGGCAGGGATCCTCGGCGCGGCATACGTCGCCGGTCTCCAGAGCCAGGCGATCTCGGCCACGGTCAAGCACTTTACCGGGAATGAGTCCGAATTTGAGCGCATGTCGATCAACTCGGTGATCGGCGAGCGGGCCCTGCGCGAGATCTACCTAAGACCCTTCGAGATTGCCGTTCGCCAGGCCAAGCCGTGGGCCGTCATGGCCGCCTACAACAAGCTCAACGGAACCTTTTGCGGGGAGAATCACCGCCTCCTGACCGAGATCCTGCGCGAGGAGTGGGGATTTGACGGGCTG
Source organism: Thermomicrobiales bacterium (assembly GCA_035634825.1). Classification (GTDB taxonomy): domain Bacteria; phylum Chloroflexota; class Chloroflexia; order Thermomicrobiales; family UBA6265; genus DASQCG01. Next base: position 7,103 of record DASQCG010000206.1, read on the forward strand.
GTGATGTCGGACTGGACGGGCACCCGATCTACGGCCGCCGCGATCAACGCTGGTCTCGACCTCGAGATGCCCGGTCCAGCCAAACTGCGCGGCTCGAAACTGGTCGCCGCCGCGAGAAGCGGTGAGGCGCAGCGATCGGCAATCGCGGCGAGTGCCGGTCGTGTGGTGCAGCTGGCCGATCGAGTCGGAGCCTTTGGCGCAGACTTTTCAGGCGACGAGCAGGCAATCGACGACCCGCACCACCGGGAGCTGATACGCAGGGCCGGCGCAATGGGAACTGTGCTCCTGGCAAACAACGGAATCCTTCCGCTCGACCGAAGCGCGATCGCGTCGATCGCGGTTGTGGGGCCGAACGCGGCGGTCGCGCAGATCATGGGCGGCGGCAGCTCCCAAATCAACGCGCACTATCGCGTGAGCCCGCTTGATGGCATCCGATCCGCCGTGCCGGATGGAGTCGAGGTCCGCACCGAGCCGGGTTGCGATAACCGGCGTCTGCTTCCGCCGCTTCAGGGCTCAGTCTCCCTGGAATACTTCGCGAATGATCGCCTCGAAGGCCCTCCGTCACACAGTGAGGAGCGGCGGGATACCGACATCATGTGGCTCGGCTACATCGCCCCGAGTGTCGACATCTACAACTTCTCGGCGCGGTTGACGACCGAATTCGTGCCCGACCGCACGGATCGATACGAGGTCGGCGTCGTCAGCTCCGGCCCGGTGCGCGTGTTCGTGAACGATCAACTGGTTATCGACAAATGGGACGACTGGCAGGCGGGAGGCGAATATTTCGGGCTTGCCAGCAAGGAGTACCGGGGATCAATCGACCTGGTGCCCGGATTGACCTGCCGGGTCGTCCTCGAGAATCGGACCCCTGACGGCGAGTCTGAAGTCGGGTTGAAGGCGCTAAGGCTCGGGATCGCCCGACCGACCGGGGACGATGAACTTGATCGAGCCATCCAACTCGCAGCCTCGGCGGACGTCGCTGTCGTTTGCGTCGGGCTGAATGGCGAGTGGGACACCGAGGGGATGGACCGGCCCAACATGGACCTTCCCGGCCGGCAGGATGA
>DASQCG010000207.1:0-4663 GCA_035634825.1 Thermomicrobiales bacterium
GACGGACATTACCGGAATCACGCTGCCGATCACCAAGCACAACTACCTGGTGCAGTCGGCCGACGAGATCGCCCCGACGATCAAGGAGGCGTTCTACCTGGCGCGATCCGGCCGACCCGGGCCTGTTCTAGTCGATATCCCGAAGAACGTCTTTCAGGAAAGCGCGAAGTTTCACATGCCGGGAGAGATCAACCGGCGTGGCTACCAGCCGAGCTTGCTGCCGAACACCCGGCAGATTCGTCTGGCTGGCGAAATGATCAACGCAGCCAAGAAACCGTTGATCATGGCCGGGCACGGGATCATGATCTCCGGCGCTGAGCAGGAATTCGAGCGTTTCGTCGAGCGGACCGGCATCCCGGTCATCTTCACGCTGCTCGGCCAGGGTTCGTTCCCGGAATCGCACCGGCTTTCGCTCGGTCTAATGGGTATGCACGGTCACCGCGAGGTGAACATGGCGCTCAAGGAGTGCGACCTGCTGGTCAATATCGGCGCTCGCTTCGACGACCGCGCCACCGGTAAGGTCTCGACCTTTGCCCCGAACGCCCGGGTCGTCCATTGCGACATCGACCCTGCCGAGATCGGCAAGAACGTCACGACGGACGTGCCGGTGGTCGGTGACGCCCGGGAAGTGCTCAAACTGATGCTCGGCGAGGTCAACGAGCGCGAGCATACCGACTGGCTGGCCTGGATTCAGGGCCAGAAGGACGTGGTTCTGCGCGCCGCACTGAACGACCGGCCGGAGTGGCCGGAGCCGTATACGATCATCAAGGAAATCGCCCGCGTCACGAAGGGCGAGGCGATCTACTGCACCGACGTCGGGCAGCATCAGATGTGGGCCGCTCAGCACCTCGGCCTGGACCATCCACGACGCTGGCTGACCTCCGGTGGGCTCGGCACGATGGGTTACGGCCTGCCGGCGGCGATCGGCGCCAAGATGGGGATGCCGGAGTCGGAGGTCTGGACGATCATCGGTGATGGTGGATTCCAGATGTCGTCGAATGAGCTGGCGACCTGCGTCCAGGAGCAGCTCGATATCAACATCACGGTTATCAACAATGGCTACCTGGGCATGGTCCGGCAGTGGCAGGATCTCTTCCACCAGAAGAATTACTCCGAGGTCGAGATTCTTGGTCCCGACTTCATCAAGCTGGCCGAGGCGTACGGCGCGACCGGCATCCGGGTCACGCGCGATGACGAGATCGTGCCGGCCATCGAGAAGGCGCGGTCGATTCCCGGCCCAGTCCTGATCGAGTTCGTGGTCGAGCCTGAGGCGAATGTCTGGCCAATCGTGCCGCCGGGCGCCAGCAATTCCGACATGATGTTGAATCGGGGCGAGGAGTAACAGCCATGGATTCCGCACGACCCAAGTCGCGCCGGCACACGCTCGTCGTTCTGGTCGAGGATCATCCTGGTGTCCTGAACCGGGTGGTCTCGCTGCTGCGGCGGCGATCATTCAATATCCACACGATCACCGTCGGCGCCTCGGAGCAGCCGGGCATCTCCCGGATGACGCTGGTCGTCGAAGGCGATGCCCAGGATGTTGAGCAGGCTGGCAAGCAGCTCTACAAGCTGATGGAGGTGCTGAAGGTCACCGACATCACCGACACCAACTCGATCAGCCATGAGCTGGTGCTGGTCAAGGTCGCGACCAAAGCCCAGAACCGCCAGGAAGTAATGCTGGCCGGGCAGATCTACGACGCCAAGTTCGTGGACGCCACGCCGTCGTCGTTGATCATGGAAGTGACCGGCTCGCCGGAACGGATCGACTCGTTCCTGAACATGGTCAAGCCGTACGGCATCCGCGAGCTGGTCCGGACCGGACCGGTCGCGATGTCTCGCGGTGGCGGCACGGTCCAGATTCGGGACGGCCGAATCGAACGGGCCAACGGCGTAGCTGCCGCGGCCGATTGAAGTTTGCGAGAATGCAGACGGGGAGCCACCGCTCCCCGTTTGAATTTGGATAGAGGGTCGCGATCGGCGACCAGGGCAACGAAAAGGAGCTTTCGTGGCAGCCACGCTTTACTACGACAAGGACGCCAGCCTTGACCCACTCGTGGGCAAGACCATCGCAATCGTCGGCTATGGCAGCCAGGGTCACGCGCATGCCCAGAACCTGCGCGACAGCGGGATGAAGGTGATCGTCGGCCTGGCCGAGGGCAGCAAGAGTCGGGCAAAGGCCGAGTCCGACGGCTTCGAGGTCATCTCAGTTGCCGACGCCACCAGGAAGGCCGATCTGATCATGATCCTCGCGCCGGACCAGGTCCAGGGCAAGATCTACGAGCAGTCAGTCAAGGATGGTCTCAGCGCCGGCAAGACGCTGCTCTTCGCGCATGGCTTCTCGGTCCGCTTCGGCTTCGTGTCACCGCCGAAGGACGTCAACGTGGTCATGGTCGCCCCGAAGGCGCCGGGTCACCGATTCCGCGAGCTCTTCCAGGAGGGCGCCGGCGTGCCGGGATTGGTCGCGGTCGAGCAGGATGCGACCGGCAATGCCAAGGAAATCGCGCTGGCCTATGCCAAGGGTCTCGGCCTGACGCGCGCGGGCGTGATCGAGACAACGTTCAAGGAAGAGTGTGAGACCGACCTGTTTGGTGAACAAGCGGTCCTCTGTGGCGGTCTGACCGAGCTGATCCAGGCTGGTTTCCAGACGCTGGTCCGAGCCGGATATCAGCCGGAGATCGCCTATTTCGAGTGCCTGCACGAGGTCAAACTGATCGTGGACCAGATCTACGAGAACGGCATCTCCTACATGCTGTACTCGGTCAGCGATACTGCGGAATACGGGGCGTATTACGCCGGTCCGAAGGTGATCGATGCGCACGTCCGCCAGAGCATGCAGGAGCTGCTCGACCGGATCCAGGATGGCACCTTCGCCAGGCAGTGGATGGCCGAGAACGAGTCCGGCCGCGAGCACTTCCTGCAGATGCGGGCCGATTCGCAGAACAGCCAGATCGAGCAGGTCGGTAAGGGCCTGCGCGCGATGATGCCCTGGCTGCACAAGGGGAAGACCCCGGTAGACATTTCGGCATAAGCGCCGATCGGTAAGAAGGAGTTCGGTGATGTCCAGTTCGGAGAGTGGCGTAGGGAACCGCATTTGGGTCTTCGACACCACGTTGCGCGATGGTGAGCAGTCGCCTGGCGCAACGATGACCGTCGAAGAGAAGCTCGAAATGGCCGATGCCCTCGTTCTCCTCGGAGTGGACATCATCGAAGCCGGATTCCCGGCCGCATCACCCGGCGACTTCGAGGCGGTCCGGATGATCGCCAAGCGAGCCAAGGGTGCGGTCGTTGCCGGCCTGGCGCGCGCGAACGAGAATGACATCGAACGCGCCGCGACCGCCGTCAGGGATGCCGATCAATCGCGCGTCCATACCTTCATCGCGACGTCCGACATCCACCTCGAGCACAAATTGCGGATGACCCGTGAGCAGGTGCTTGAGCGCGCCGCGAAGATGGTCGCCTTCGCCAAATCCTTCACGAGCGACGTCGAGTTCTCGGCCGAGGACGCGACCCGATCCGACTGGGACTTCCTGGTCCAGGTCTTCAGCGCGGCCATCAAAGCCGGCGCGACGACGCTCAACGTTCCGGACACAGTTGGCTACACGACGCAGCACGAGTACCGGTCGCTGATCGAGCACCTGCGCGCAAATGTCGAGGGTATCGATGACGTCATCATCTCGGTCCATTGCCACAACGACCTCGGCATGGCCACCGCGAACACGCTGGCGGCGATTGCAGCCGGCGCGCGGCAGGTTGAAGTGACCGTCAACGGCATCGGCGAGCGAGCCGGCAACACGGCGCTCGAAGAGGTCGTGATGACCCTGGCGACGCGCGGCGAGCAGTTCGGCGGCGCCTTCACCAATATCAAGAAGGACCGAATCGTCCCGACGAGCCGGTTGCTGACCAACGTGACCGGTTTGCAAGTGCAGGTCAACAAGGCAATCGTCGGCGGGAACGCGTTCGCGCACGAGGCCGGCATTCACCAGGACGGCATGCTCAAGAACCGGACGACCTACGAGATCATGAATCCGCAGGATGTCGGCTGGGAGGGCACCAAGCTGATCGTCGGCAAGCATTCGGGCCGGGCCGGCTTCAAGAATGCATTGCAAGAGCTCGGGATCAAACTGGACGATGAGCAACTGCAGGCAGCGTACCTCCGCTTCCTCGAGCTGGCTGATCGCAAGAAGCATGTGACCGCCGCCGATCTCGAAGCCCTGGTCACCAACCAACTCGAGACCGAAGGCGACCCAATTCAGCTCGTGCAATGGAAGGTCGATATCGCGAGTGGCGAGCCGGCGACAGCGATGGTCGTGCTGGCGCACGGAGGTCAGCAGATCGTCGGCGAGGCCGAGGGCAACGGACCGGTCGAAGCAATCCTGCGGGCGATTGATACGGCCACCGGCATCGAGCCCGAGCTGGAGTATTTCAACGTGGAAGCGGTCGGTCCGCAGAAGGATGCCCAGGGGACCGTCAATCTCCGCATTCGCTTCGAAGGTAACTTGTACACAGGCCATGGCCTTGCGCCGGACATCGTCGAGGCCAGCGCGAGAGCCTACGTTGCCGCGCTTAGCCGGCTCGAGCAGAACCAACCCTCGACCGTTATTGCTGGATCGTCGACATCCCGCTGGACATAAGAGAAGACTGAGAATACTGATGACCAATCACC
>DASQCG010000208.1:0-2061 GCA_035634825.1 Thermomicrobiales bacterium
CGGCCGACCAGCAGGAGAAGGCGCGCGGGTATGACGGATATTACGTCCCGCTCGACATGGAGAACTATCTGAAGCCGCTGGCCGATCTGCTGGCAAACGCGGATGCGGAGAGCAAGCCGGACGTGATCCTGATGGAGATCCAGTCGTGGATCCCGGAGGATCTCGAGTTCCCCGACTACCAGATTTTCCTCGACACCGGTATTCCGCTCTGGATCAGCTACCGGCGCACGATCGGGCAATTGGTCGGCGTCGAGGGTGAGACGATCATCGAGGATGGCGATCGTTTCGGCCTGGCGGCGCGGAAGTTCGAGGAGATGGGCGCAGCGGCGGTGCTGGTCAATTGCCTCCCGCCGAGCCAGATCGCCGGAGTCGGAGAGTGGCTGCGGCAATACACGAGCTTGCCGCTCGGCGCGTATCCCAACATGGGCAAGTACCTGACCTACGAGTGGGATTGGTCAACCTGTGAGACGCCGGCGCAGATCGTTGAGATGGCGAAGGGCTGGGCGCGGGAGGGAATCCAGATCATCGGCGGGTGCTGTGGCGCCCGGCCTGCGCACATCCGCGCTCTGGTGGAGAGCTTCAAGGCGACGGCGGCGGTCTAGCGGCAGGAAGTGGCGGGAGGGTGGGAGCATGGTTGAGGCTGGCGGGTTAGGGGTGCGGCCGGCCAGGTCGACCCTGGGCGGTTGGATTCGCGAGCGGCGGAAGCAGCGGCGGATGAGCCAGAAGGATCTCGCCGCGTACGCAAAGATCAGCCGCTCGTACCTCTGCGATATCGAGCAGGGGCGGGGTACGCAGCCGAGCTTGCACGTCCTCCAGGCGATCGCCCGCTCGCTCGGCGAGGATCCGGCCGAGTTGGTGATGCAGGCCGGCTTCGATATCGATCGCGCCGACGAGCTCAAGCCCGGCTCCCAGCGGGAGCGCCGCGTGCTGACGATGTACCGCACGTTGTCGCCCGAAGCCCAGGAGATGCTCGAGCGATTCACGCGCTTCCTGCACGATGAGGAGCACCGGTATGTGCAGCCGGAGCTCTCGCCGTTCTCGCCCGGGGTTCGACCGATGCCACGTCCGGCCGCGAAGGCGTTGATCGAGGATTGAACTGACCGGGGGCGAATCGTGCGGTTTTCACTGAGCGACCGGGAGGTCGAGATCCGGAATCGGGCCCGTGCGCTTGTCGAGCAGCTGATCCCGTATGAGATCGCGGTCGACGAGGCCCATGACCATGTGCCGCCCGAGCTGGAGCACGAGATCCGCTCGATCTTCCTCGACTCCGGTTACTTCGCGCCGAACTTCCCGGTCGAATGGGGCGGGGCAGGGTTGTCGCTGGCGGAGCAGGTGATCCTCGAGGAGCAGGTTGGCCGCTTGACCAACTGCCTGTGGAGCGCACTCTGGCGACCATCGAACGTGCTGATCCACGCCACTCCGGAGCAGCGCAGTCGATATGTCGAACCGAACATCCGGGGCGAGTTCCGGGGCTGCTACGCGATCACTGAGCCGGAGGCCGGGTCGGACGTCTCGTCCCTCAAGACCACCGCGACTCGAGTCGACGGCGGGTACCGGCTGAGCGGAGAGAAGTGGTTCGTGACCGGTGGGGATGCGTCCAGGTTCCTGCTTGTAGCGGCGCTGGTCGATAGCGATCCGGCATTGCCGACGATCTTCTTCGTCGATCGCGACGCGCCTGGCCTGACCTTCGTGCGCACGCCGCGGATGACGCACTCGGTGATCTATGGCCATCCAGAGATCAGACTCGACGGCGTATTCGTGGCTTCGGACATGGTCCTGGGCGAGGTCGGCAAGGGGATCAGCCTGACGCAGGATTGGTTCCGGGAAGAGCGGCTGATGATCGCGGCGCGCTGCCTTGGCGCGGCGGCCCGCTGCATCGAGCTAGCGCACGAGTTTGCCGAATCACGCGTGCAATTCGGCCGGCCGATCATCGAGAACCAGGCGATCCAGTGGATGCTGGCCGACAGCGCGACCGAACTGGCGGCGGCGCAGGCGCTGACCTACAAGATTGCGGCCGACATCGAGTCAGGGATCGACGTCAAGCTGGCGCACGGCCGGGCG
>DASQCG010000209.1:0-9200 GCA_035634825.1 Thermomicrobiales bacterium
CGGGTGGACGGCGAATCGTTGCTGGTGACGCAGGACGCCGGTGGTTTCGTGATCAGCGTAGATCGCCTGCAACAGGACCTGGTTCGGCAGCTGACAGGATTCACGACACCGCGGATTGACCTTGCGGCGACCTATTCTCCAGCAGCCATACGTTCCAACGAAATCGAGTCCGAGATCGACTCCCTCTCGTCGGTCCTGAAGCAGCCAATGCGGCTCTTCACCGATACGGACCAGTGGGAAATCCCGCCAAGTCAGATCGCGGCGAACCTCAAGATCACCCAATCGAACGGACGGCCAACCCTCGAGATCGATGACACTGCCATCAGCAGCCTGGTCGATCAGATCGCGAATCAGATCGATCAACCGGTGAGCAACGGGTACGTTGACGACAGCGGCATCTACGCGCGCATCATCGCCCCGCACGACGGCGTCACGGTTGATCGCACCGTGCTCAACCAGCGCATTCACGACGCAATCACCAGCGGTCTGAGCGATGTCGAGATCCCGGTCACAACCACACCAGGCAACGGGGACCTCAAGCCGCTGCTGACTGAGTATGGGATCACGGATCTGATCGCCACCGGATCATCGAGCTTCGTCGGGTCGGATCCCGGCCGCGCGACCAATGTCCGGCGAGCAGCCGAGTTGATCGATGGCACGCTGGTCTCGCCCGGCGAGGTCTTCTCCTTCAACCAGGCGCTCGGTTCGATCGTCGACGTCGGCGGCTTCGTGCCGGCCGGCGCGACGGAGGGCGGAATCCCCGGGACAGCGGTCGGTGGCGGGGTCTGCCAGGTCTCGACATCGGTATTCCGGGCGGCGTTGCAGGCAGGACTCCCAATCACCGAGTGGTATCCGCACGCCTACCGCAGCGTGTACTACGAGCAGGGTGGCTGGGCTCCCGGCTTCGACGCCTCGATTCAGCAACCTGACGAAGACCCGCTGAACGGCCCGGATCTCAAGTTCACAAACGTCACCGACGGCTGGTTGCTGGTCCGCGCGACGGCCAGCACGACCGGCGAGCTCAAGATAAGCCTGTTCGGCACGTCGACCGGCTTCGATGTCGTGATCTCCGATCCGTATTACGGCGAGATCGTTCCGGCCGACCCGACGCCGGTCGAAGAGGTGGACGACTCGCTGCCGACCGGAACAATGGATCTCTGGCAACCGGCGCGGGACGGCGTCACGATGTCCTTCCACCGCACGGTCTACGGCGCCGACGGTACCCTCCTGATCGACGAGGACTTCGTCTCGTACTATCAGCCGCAGGGACCGGTCTACAGGGTCAGCCCTGATATGGCTAGCACCGCAACGGCCGGCTCTTGATCGTTTCCGCACACGAAGGAATTCAGCCGTGACCCGCGCACTCATGGCAGTGGTCATTCTGTGGTCGATGCTTGCGATGTCGGCCGGGGCCACGCCAACCGCACGACCATCGCCACCGAATCAGCCAGCGTCCGGTCCCGGTGGGAGCGATTACAGGTTCGACAAGGTCCGTGCCGAGCGTGTCGGGGCGCCACCCACCGGATTCTGGCTCTTCTCCCCGGAGCGTGCTGCCGATACGGATCCGCTGCCCGTTGTCGTCTTCTTGCACGGGTTCAGCGCGGTTGATCCTTTCGGGTATGGCGCGTGGATCGACCACATCGTGCGGCGTGGCGCTGTGCTGATCTATCCCGAATACCAGACGAAGGACCTGACCCAGACTTCATCGGCCAAATACCAACCCAACGCAATCGCGAGCATCGAAGCGGCGATCGCACTCCTTGGCGCCGGTCACGCTGGACCGGTCGACCTGGACTCGATCGCGATTGTCGGACACTCGCTCGGCGCCGTTCTCGCCCTCAACATCGCGGCGCTCGCAGGTGGTCTGAAGTTGCCTCACGTCGCCGCGGTCATGTCCGCCGAACCCGGAGGTTGCGCCGAGTGCGGCGGGATCTCGTCGCTGATCGGATTGCCGTACGTCGACTTGAGCGGCATCGGACAAGATACCCGGGTCATCGTGGTGGTTGGCGAAGACGACCAGGTCGTGACCGACGAAGGCGCCAGGGCGGCATGGGCTATGCTCACGAACGTGCCCGCGGAGCATCGAGACTACGTGGTGATACACAGCGATCACCGGGGGAATCCGCCCCTGATCGCCGACCACTACGCGCCACTCGCCGCCAACGACAAGGCAGATATCGACGCAATGGACTGGTATGGCACCTGGAAGCTCTTCGATCTGTTGACCGATTGCGGCTTCCATGATCAGGGCTGCGAGTCATCCTTCGGAGGGACCACGATCGAGACATACATGGGTGCGTGGAGCGACGGCACTCCGGTCGTCCCGCTCTCCGTGACGAACACGCCGTGATGCACAGGATCTCGATCGCGGCAACTGCCGGCTTCTCGCTTGCCCAGACCGTGGCCCCGGTGGCATGGGGCGGCGGACGCTGGCCGAACCAGGACTGGATCGCTGGCCGCCTGATAACGGTCTCGATGGAGGAAGGGTTGCCGTGCCTACGCATCGTCCGGCAGCCTGATCCGCAGTCTCCCGTCCTCGAGCTTGAGACTGATCGGCCCGAGCTCGATCACCAGGAATGGGCGGGTCGCGTCCTCGGCGCTGGCCGCGCCGCTCCGGAGATCTCCGACCCTGTCATCCGCTCAATCGCTGACCAGTTTCCAGGCATGCGGCCGTACAGCAACGGCAACCTGTTTGAGGGCATCGTGACCGCGATCATTGGGCAGAGCATCTCGGTTCAGGCAGCCGCCGTTACCGAGCGCAAGCTGGCGGCGCTCTTCGCCGACCCAATCGCGCACGGCGAGCGGCTGTATTGGCCCGAGCCGACGGTCGAGCAGCTCGCGGATGCCTCGCCGCAGCTCGTACGGGAGTCTGGCGTCACTCAGCGCCGGGCTGATGCAATAGTGCACATTGCCCGCCTGGCGGCGCAGAACCAGTTGCTCCCGGATGGCGTAGACCCAAGCAATGAGCCGGCAGTATTCACGTCCGTGCTGCGCCTGCCGCAGGTAGGGCGCTGGACGGCCGAATCTGTCCTGCTCTGGGGCTTGGGCGCGGACGATGCCTACCCGATTGGAGACGTGGCCCTCCTGCGCGCTGCCCGGTTGGCGTACGCCCGTCCGGACATGACGCACAGGGACATGGATGCCATTTCCGAATGCTGGGCTCCGGGCCGATCCTGGGCGGCCAGATGGCTCTGGCTCAACTTGTTCGGCCCAGCGCTGGAGCCTAGTCTGCCGGATTGAGACCCATCTATACTGAGTTCGCTATTCGTACCGAGCAGCCGATTCGACTGTTAATTCCCCCTCGCGAGGACCCATTCTGAATGCCACATTTTGATCTCGAGGGTTTCATCAAGGCGGTCTCGTATTTTGGTGTCGCCGGAGTCGTCTTTGCCGAGACCGGCTTGTTCTTCGGCATCTTCCTGCCGGGCGACAGCCTCCTGTTCACGGCCGGATTCCTTGCCTCGCAGGGTCACCTCAACATCGCCCTGCTCTGTCTCGTTTGCTTTGTGTCGGCGGTGGTCGGCGATTCGATGGGCTACTACATCGGCGACAAGATGGGCCGACGATTATTCACCAAGCCTGAATCGCGCGTCTTCAAGCCATCGAATCTGCTCAAGACGCAGTTGTTCTTCGACAGGCACGGCGGCAAGGCCATCATCCTCGGTCGGTTCATGCCGATCGTGCGGACGATGGTGCCGATGGTCGCCGGCGCCGGAACCATGCCGTATCGCCGCTTCTTCAGCTTCAACGTGATCGGCGCATTTCTCTGGGGCGTCTGCATTCCGCTGGCCGGCTACTTCCTCGGCAGCACCATACCGGGCGTCGACAAGTACCTGCTTCCGATCATCCTCGTGATCATCGTCGTCTCGATCGCGCCATCTGCCTACCATATCTGGAAGGAGAACGGCGACCAGATCAAGGCCGAAGCGCGACGCCGGCTCGCCGAGCGCCGGGCCTAGATCAGTCCGACGAGCGCCGTAATCATCCCTGACGTACCGGTCAGGATCAGCAGGCCGAGCGTGATTCGGCGGAACTGATCCTGATTGACCCGGTCGTGCAAGCGCTGGCCGATCCGCCTCCCGATCAGTGCGACGGGCAATAGCACGGCCGCGATGCCGAACTCGCGACTGCCAACCGCGCCGGTCCGGACCACCAGGAAGATCCCGACCAGGTTCATGGCCGAGAAGTAGAACGTGATGCTGGCCCGGAAGACCTTCGGCTCCGGCGCGCGATCGGTCAGAAAGAGCACCACCGGCGGACCGGACATCCCCGTGGAGGTGCCGAGGATGCCGCTGGACAATCCCGCCACGACAGGGGCAATACGCGAGCGGATACCCGGAATCACGAATCCGCGGGCCACCATGATCGCGAACACGACGACGATCAACCCTGCCGCCAGCTTGATATACCGGGTGTCGACGCCGGTCAGAATCCGAACGCCGATCAGTAGGCCGAGCAGGGCCGGGATCATCAACGGCGAGATGATCCGGACCCGAATCTTGTCCTTGTCCTCGATCAGGATCGGAATGCCAGATGCGATGGCCAGGCTGGAGGTCAGGACGACGACAGTCGGCGGCGGGAAGAGCATCAGCATGAACGGCACGATCACGAGCCCGAACCCAAACCCGGTCAGGCCGGAAATCGTCGCGCCGAGAAGCACGGCAGCGAGTGCCGCAATCGCCTGCCACCACGCCAGATCAAGCGCATTCCAGGCACTCTGAATCAAATCCGGCACCGGCGATCAAGCTCCCAGTTGCGTACTCCGACGACAGGAATGATCCCGATTCAATCCCTGAGAAATGGCTGAGTCAGGCGGCAGATCCAGACCAGAGCGCTTCTCCGCCGAGGATGGTTTTCCAGATCGGGATGTCGCGGATCTTGGCCGGTTCGGTGGCATGAAGGTTACCGTCGAGGATCGCGATGTCGGCGAGCTTGCCGACTTCGAGCGACCCCAGCCGGTCCTCCATCCGGATCGAGACGGCGGCATCGATCTCGACCGCATCGCGACCGATTCGCGCACGAGCATCAGCATCCCTGCCAACCGCAGCGATTCGGCCGTCCAGCACGGCGACCGCCTCGGCGCGAGGCTGCGATCCGTTCCCGGTCCAGACCGAGCCGTTCCGAATCAGCGTTTCCATTGCCAGATCGATCAGCCGACCGGGACGACAGGCAGATCAGCCATCGCAGCCGCGACCGCCTCCTCCGGATACTCCAGGTCCTGCATCGAGCCGCTCAGGTAGCTGTCGTAGGCCGCGAGATCGAAGTGACCATGGCCGCTCAGGCCGAAGAGAATCGTCTTTTCCTCGCCGGACTCCTTCGCCGCCAGCGCTTCGTCAACAGCGAGTCGGATTGCATGCGTCGGCTCCGGCGCCGGCAGGATGCCCTCGGTGCGAGCGAACTGAACCGCTGCCTCGAACGCCGCGGTCTGCTTGACCGCCTGCGCCTCCATCAGGCCGAGCTCGAGAAGGTGACTGATGAGCGGCGCCATGCCGTGGTACCGCAGACCGCCGGCGTGGATCCCGGCCGGCACGAAGCCGTGGCCAAGCGTGTGCATCTTGACCAGCGGTGTCAGCTTCGACGTATCGCCGAAGTCGTATGTGTAAACGCCCTTGGTCAGCGACGGGCACGCGGCCGGCTCCGCGCCGACAATCCGGATCGCTTTGCCCTCGAGCTTGTGCTTGATGAACGGCAGCACCAGGCCACCGAAGTTCGAGCCGCCTCCCGTGCAGCCGATCACGACGTCCGGCCAGGCATCGGCCATTTCGAGCTGCTGGAGGGCCTCGAGCCCGATCACGGTCTGGTGCATCAGGACATGATTGAGGACCGAGCCGAGCGCGTATTTGGTGTCATCGCGGGTCGCGGCGTCCTCGACGGCCTCGGAGATGGCGATGCCGAGCGACCCGTTTGACTCCGGGTCCTGGGCCAGGATCGCGCGGCCGGCATTCGTGTCCTGGCTGGGAGAGGGGACGCAGGTCGCGCCCCAGGTCTCCATCAGCGCCCGACGGTACGGCTTCTGGACGTACGAGATCTTGACCATGTAGACCTTGAGCTCGAGGTCGAACATCTGGCAGGCCAGCGCCAGCGAGCTGCCCCATTGCCCGGCGCCGGTCTCGGTCGCGATCCGCTTGACGCCTTCCATCTTGTTGTAGAAGGCCTGCGGCACGGCCGTGTTCGGCTTGTGGCTGCCGGATGGGCTGACGCCCTCGTACTTGTAGAAGATGCGGACGCGTCCCGGCAGCCCGAGTTCTTTCTCGAGCCGATGTGCGCGATAGAGCGGGGTCGGTCGCCAGAGCCGGTATGCATTCCGGACCTCATCCGGAATCGGAACCCAGCGATCCTGCGAGACCTCCTGCTTGATCACCTCCATCGGGAAGAGGGGAGCGAGGTCGGCAGGGCCAATCGGCTGGAGTGTGCCGGGGTGAAGCGGTGGCGGGAGCGGTGACGGCAGGTCCGGCGCGATGTTGTACCAGTCCTTGGCCAGATCGTCTTCAGTCAACAGGTACTTGGTGGTGTCGGACATGATGCTCCCCGGGGCACGGCCCATCGTGACAGTCGGCTGTCAATTACCGCTGGATTGTACTAGCGCTTGCGGGCTTTCCAGGCCTCTTCGCAGGGCCAGCGGTGCGCCCATGCGGCAGTCATGTACGGGTACCGGGTCGGAGCGTCGGCCGCGACCTGGATTTCAACCAGGCCCTCGACCTCGAACCCGGTGTCGATCAGCAACCGCATCATTTCGCCATGCGGGAGCGTGAACTCGACCGAGTCGCCCCAGTCGATGCGGCAAAGCCCGAACTGGTCGCGGATCAACCCGGTTCCGATCGGCGCGTCGGGGTCAGTCGGTGAGCACAGTTGGGCAAGGAAGCTGCCCCGGTAGAAGCGCAGGTATCCGCCCGGCCGGAGCAATCGATGCGCCTCCGGGATCCACTTGTAGGGATCACACCAGATGCTGGCGCCATACTCGCTGATCACGAGGTCGGCTGATTCGTCCTCGAACGGCGTTGCCTCCGCATTGCCCTCGACCAGCGGGAAGTGGATGTTGAACTTGTCCTGCAATGCCCGCGCCGTTTCGAGCTGGGCGGGCGTGACATCGATCCCCTTTGGTCGAGCGCCACGCTTCGCCAGCCAGGCCGAGACGTAGGCCGTCCCGCAGCCGAGCTCGATGGTGTCCATCTCCGCGACGTCCGGCGGAAACATCCCGACTTCGGACTCCGGGACCAGGAAGATGCCCCAGACCGGATCAGCTGCCGCCCATTCCCGTTCGGCAGTCGCGGCAAAATCCGCGGCGTAGCCGGTCCACGCTTCGCGGTTCTGATCGACGTAGCTGTCAGACATCAGTTGCTCCGATCAGACCGGGATCAGCTGAATTTCGAGGCCGAGCGGCGTGGCACAGTAGATGTATCCCGCATCATTCGGCTCCCGGACGGTCACGCCGGGAACTGCCTTGAGCCGCTCTACGCCGGCGGCGATGTCCGAGACTGAAACCGCCAGGTGGCGGCCGCCGAGATCGGAATTGAGCGGCGCGGTGTCGTTGCGACCCGGCGCGGTCCACTCCAGGAGCTCGATCAGGGCATTACCGTGCCGGAAGAAGGCGAACCGTCCGTCGGCGTTGGCATCGACGCCGAATCGCCGGGTCAGCGTGTCACCATTCGGCGCCAATCGCCCGGTCCGCTCCGGCACCGGCTCGAACCCAAGTATGTCGGTAAAGAATCGGGCGCCCTCGTCCAGGTTCCGGACGACCACTCCCACGTGATTCACGGCAGAAAACGGGTTTGTCACGCGCGCTCCATTCCTTGCATAATCGACCAGCCAACTTCCGCCGATCATACGCGCCGACGGCCAGATACAATGCGGACGACTCCTGTCCGCATTGTCCGCTATCGTGCGACCTGACAGAAGAGCAGGAGAGGAGCAGCGCATGATCGCAACCAGTCCCGATCGAGTCCGCACTGTCAACGAAGGGTCTGACGGTGTCCGCGAAGGCTACCGGCATTACCAGAAGCGGATTTCGCCGTCGCTCGACTTCGAAGCGAATGGACATCGCCTCAAGTGGTACGACATTGCCTTCACGATGCGGCCGATTGGTCAAGAGCTCGACGCTGAAGCGCGGGCACTCGTCGAGGCGGAGATGGGCTCAGGCCGGCTCGCGATCGACGGCGAGATCGGGTTCGTGATCCTGCACGATTGCGGCGATGTCGTCTTCCTGATCGTCTCCACCTGGCGCAACTCGAACGAGCTCTGGGAGACCCCGTACGTCAAGCTGAGGGATAACGGTGGCGGATTCGAGCCGGTCGAGGTCGCCGGCATTCACCGTCCGGCTTTCTGCGTTTGGGAGATGGGCGCCGTAGCGCATGAGTCGAAGGCATGGTCCCGCTACCTGTCCTCGAACCGTGGGCAGACCGCTCGCGAGACGTACTTCTTCGACATGTATTCCGGCCTGATCTGATCAGCCGTGTATAGCCCGACGACACGTCTGCTGACCATCCTCGAGCGGCTGCAATCGCGCCGGTCAGTCTCCGGGCCTGAGCTGGCCGCGGAGCTCGAGGTCGATATCCGCAGCGTGCGTCGGTACATTGCCTCCCTGCGCGACCTCGGCATCCCGATCGACGGTGAGCCGGGTCGGGCAGGGACCTATCGCCTCAGGCCTGGCTACAGGCTCCCGCCGGTCATGTTCACCAACCCGGAGATGATCGCGGTCATGCTCGGCCTGGCGGCGGTGCGCGAGATGGGCCTGGCCGAAGCCTGCGGAGCCGACAGCGCGATCGACAAGATCAACCGCGTCCTCCCGGATTCGCTGCGGACCCAGGCCCAGGCGATCCAGACCGCGCTCTCGTTCGTCTCGCGGCGGGACCGCGCGCTGGTTCCCGACACGGTCCTCGCCAATGCCAGCCTCGCCACGTACCAGCAGCGCCAGCTCTGGATGGATTACGCCGGGACACGAGGCGAACCGACCCAGCGCATCGTGGACCTCTACGGCGTGACATTCCACGGCGGCAATTGGTACGCGGTCGGCTACTGCAACCTGCGGAACGATTTCCGCACGTTTCGGCTCGACCGTATCATCCATCACCGGTTGCTGGACGACACGTTCGTGCGCGTGCCCGGGTTCAGTGCGCAGGAGTTCCTCTGGCAATCCTTGTCGATCGCGCCGGGGATGTGGACGGCCGTGATCCTGGTCGATGGCGAAGAGCAGGAGATCCGAT
>DASQCG010000210.1:0-4530 GCA_035634825.1 Thermomicrobiales bacterium
AGTTCGCGAATGAGCGGGGGATTGCCGCCGAATTCCTGGATCTGTCCACGATCACCGACGCCGTGATGATCTGGCCGGTGATCGCCACCCGCGTCGGTATTGCCACAGAGCGCGACCGGTCGCTCGAGCAGAGCGTGATTGCCGGCATCGATGAGTCGGCGCGGATCCTGGTGCTGGACAACCTCGAGCAGATTGGGGAGGCGGGACCGGCGATCGCCCGCCTGCATGCGGGTTGCCCGAATCTGGTGATTATCGCGACGAGCCGGGGACCGCTCCATATCCGGGCGGAGCATGTTTTTGCCGTCCCGCCGCTGGCCATTCCGGATGGGTCCGGGCCGCCGAGCCCGGATGTGCTGGCGTGCCAGCCGGCCGTGCGGCTGCTGGTGCAGCGGGTTCAGGCTGTCGATCCGGCATTTGCGATTTCCGATGCGAATGCGGCGGCGGTGGCGGGCATCGTCGTTGCGCTGGACGGGTTACCGTTGGCGATCGAGCTGGCGGCGGCGCGGCTGCGCATGTTGTCCCCGGCGGACCTCCTCGGTCGCCTGGACCAGTCACTGCCGTTGTTGACGGGAGGTGCAGCTGATCTCCCGCCGCGGATGCAATCGATCCGGGCCGCGGTGGCCTGGAGCTACGACCTGCTCGGAGCCGAGGAGCGGTCGCTGCTCCGGGCGCTGGCGGTCTTTGCTGGCGGATTCACGCTGGCGGCGGCGGAGCGCTGCGCACCGCCGGGCGCGGGTGTGCCGGAGCCGATCCTGGATCGGCTGGAGACACTGGTCGACAAGGGATTGGTGTTGGTGCAGAGCGGGTCGGAGCGGCAGCCGGTGCGGTACCGGATGTTGCAGCCGATCCGGGAATTCGGTCTGGAGTGCCTTCGCGATGCCGGGGAGGAGCACGGGGTGCGGGATGCCCATGCGCAATGGGCTGCGAGGCTGGCGGAACAGGCTGAGGTGGAGCTGGTTGGTCCGGATCAGCAGGCTTGGTTCGATGGGATCGAGCGGGAGCATGACAACCTGCGGGCGGCGCTGACCTGGACGATCGGGCAGGCGGATGCCGAGACGTCGCTGCGGATCGCCGGCTCGCTGTACCGGTTCTGGGCGAGCCGGGGCTGCATTACGGAAGCGCGGGAGTGGCTGACGAGGTCGCTGGCACTGGCCGGGAGCGATCCAAGCGTTCCCCGCGGCAATGCGCTGACCGGGCTCGGCGTGATGGCCTATTTCCTCGGCGACCTGGCTACGGCTGAGGCGCACACGAAGGCGGCCGCCGCACAGTACATGGCGTGCGGGCATCAATTGGGCGTGGCTTACACCTATGGGAACCTGGGCATGATTGCCGATGCCGATGGGAAGACCCAGGAGGCGATCCGGCTGTACACGCAGGCGTTGGATCTGTTCCGCACGCTTGGGGATCGAACCTGCACGGGGTACATGCTCAACAACCTCGGGCTGGTCGCGCTGGACCTGGGCGATCAGGTCGGCGCGACGGTCTACCTCGAGGAGGCGCTGGCCCTGCACCGGGAGTTGCGAAATGCCGACAGCATTGGCTACGTCCTTTCGAGCCTGGGATCGGTGGCGCTGGCGGCGGGGAATGTCCAGCGAGCTTCGGAGCTTCACCGGGAGGCCCTGGAGATCCGGCAGTCACTGGGCAGTATCATCGGCATCGGAATCGAGCTCGACGCCATTGCCCAGATTGCTGCCGAAGGGAAATGGCTCGAGACAGCGGCAGCACTCTTCGGCGCGGCGGCCAGTCTGCGGCTCGAGTACGACATCTCACCAACACCAATGACGCACGCCAAATCCGGGGCCTCCATCGCGCTCGTGCGGGATGCACTGGGACCCGATTCCTTCTCGCGTGCCTGGGAGCGGGGCGTGGCGATGACGACGGATGAGGCGATCGCCCTTGCGCTTTCCATGGAGGCAACGATATGACGGCGACGGCCGCGACCCGGGATCAACGTCGCCTGCGCGCTCTATCGAAACCCGGTCCTGAGGGCGCGCCTGGCGGCAGATCTCGACAATCTCAGCAACGGCCGGCTGATCCTGGGGCTTGGCATCGGCTGGGACGAGAACGAATTCAACAACCTCGGCATCCCGTTCCCGTCGGTGCCTCAGCGGCAGGAAGCGCTCGAAGAGGCGATTGCGATCATGCGCGGGGCGTGGGGACAGGAGCCGTTCAGTTTCGAGGGCCGGCACTTTCGCACACGGGATGTCCTGATCCGTCCGGCGCCGCGCCAGCAGCCGGGTCCGCCGATCCTCATCGCCGGCGGAGGCGAGCGAGTGACACTGCGCCAGGTTGCGGAATACGGTGATTCCGGCGGTCGCCGGCTGAGCGGGGATACGGGACCCGATATGATCGGGTCCCGTCTCCCAGAGGTTGCCGTACCCCTAGTTGGGCACGACGTGCTGGCCGTTGTGGAGGTAGGTTCCGGCTACGGGGACGGGGCTGCGCAGGATGTCGAGGACGGGGCAGCGGGCGTTGACTTCGGCGACCAGCTCGGCGATGACCTCAGGAGAGGCCGGGCTGTCGACCTCGACCGTGAAGGCAACGTCCTGGAAACCGGCCGGGACATCCGAAACGCCGAAGAAGCCGCGCAGATCGACCCGGCCTTCAGCCTTGACGCGGACGGCATCGATCGGGATGTTGTTGATGCGGGCGTAGGTGGCGTACACGATCTCCTGGCAGGAGCCGAGCGCGGCCAGGACCAACTCGACCGGAGTGGGACCTGTGTCGGTGCCGCCGATGACGGGCGGTTCGTCGATGGTCAGGTTGAATTCGCGGATGGTGGCTTGCGTTCGGTAGCCGTCTTCGAGGGCGGTATCGGCGGTGAAGGTCGCGATCGGTGGCTCGGGCGCTTCGCGGAAGCTGGTCCGCAGGGTGTCGATTGTGACGGCGAGTTCATCCGGTGGCGATTGAATGCTCATGCCAGTTCCCCTCTCAAGAGACGACAAACCGCGGCAGGCTGTCCGCGGATTGTCGAATTGTATAGATGTTGCTCAACAATGCAACATTTGCGGTGAGATGATTCATGGCGTCGGCGGAGCCCAGGAGATTTCCCCGATCGTCTGGACCGGCCAATGCGTGATCAAGACGACATCCTGATTCAGGCCGGTGGCAAATTCCCGGCGCCAGCCGTCGAAGAACCCGACCGCGTCGTGAAATTGGTCCGCGCTTACCAGGACAAACAGATAGGTGATGTCGTCAACGACGATTTCACGCTCGCTGTCCGCCCACATCCCGTGATAGGGCGGGTGCCCCATGGGGTGAGCGCGAGTCGCGCCGCCGAACCGGGTGATTGCCTCGCGCAGGAAACGATCGACCTGATCCGGGTTCGGGCCACGAACCGTTTCCGTCTGTTTCCCCGTGACCGGGTCTGTCGTGACAATCCGGTAGCGAACGGGGAGGTAAATCTCAAACCGGCTGAAATGCGCCATTCGCGCTTCTCCTGCATACCCCATACGGCCGCGGGTTCACCACGGTAAACCCCTACAGCGCGGGTTGTCTGCTTCCCGGATCCAATTGCTGCTCCTTCCGGTCCTCATTCCCGGCTCCGCGACAGGAGGTCGGCCGTTTCGGCGGTGACGAGGTAGCCGCGCTGGGCTTCGTTCCAGGGGCGGGCGAGACCCTGGGCGGCGAAGGCGTCGGCCAGGGTGACGATGGCGCGGGTGACATCCCGGTGCCGCTCGAGGCCGGTCAGGCTCATCAGGGCCGGGCCATCGAGCCGCTCGTCCGGGTGGGCGATCAGGCAGTCGAGGACGCGGCGTGCGGCGGGGTCGGTGAGGCTGCCGATGGCGGCGCGAGCGAGTTTCTCGTTTCCAGTTTCCAGTTTCTCGAGGGCGGGTTGAGTCGACCCAGTGCTGGCAGAAGCTGACTGGTTGCGGAGTTTGGGGAGGATGTCGCGGGCGACGGCGCGGAGGACCGGGACTTCGGCCTCGACGCGGGGCCACGGGAGGTAGATCTGCGGGAAGCCGGCGGCGTGGTAGGCCTCGGTACCCTCACGGAAAGCATCGGGTGAGGCGAGCAGGTTGATGGACGGGCTGACCGAGCGGATCAGGGTTGTGGGGTTGCGGCCGTCGGCGGCGCAGGCCTCGTCGATGCGCTTGTTCAACTCGGCGACTTCGTCCGGCGTGCCGATACCGTTCCAGATGTCGGCGTGGCGGGCGATCAGCCGCATCATGCGCGATCCGGAGCCGCCGATCAGGACCGGCAGGCCGCCTGGCTGGAGCGATTTCGGCTGGAACGGGGCATCGAGGAGCTGGTAGTGGGCGCCGTCGTACGTCGTGCGCTGCTTGTGCTGGAGGGAGTCCCAGATCTCGAGGGCTTCGGCGAAGCGATCGACCCGCTCTTTCGCTGATGGGAAGTCAAAGCCATAGGCCTCGTGCTCGCGCTCGACCCAACCGGCGCCGACGCCGAAATCGATCCGTCCGCCGGAGATGTGATCGACCGTGATCGCCTGCTTGAGCAGGAAGGCGGGGTTGCGGTAGGTGTTGCCGGCGACCATCACGCCGAGCCGGATCGATTGGGTGAACGGGGCGA
>DASQCG010000211.1:0-6811 GCA_035634825.1 Thermomicrobiales bacterium
GTGGCCGTTCCGCTGGTACTTCCGCGAATACCCGAACCTGGTGGTCACCGCGCCGGGCGACGCAACAACCAAGGAGACCCAGCTCGTCATTGCGCCGGATCCGGCCGGGATGACCGAGGCCGGCTACCAGCCGCGCACGATCAATACCGTCACGACAGTGCCGGCCGAGTACCAGGATCCATCGCTTGGCACGGTCTTTACCTACACCTTTGTGCCGTCAAACTGGGATCAGGGCCTTCGCTTCCTGCTCTACCGGGACTTGATCGACACGACCGCGCCCCGAACCGTGGTCTTCGGCTATTCCGGCCAGGTCGTCAGCAAGATGACCGGCGAGCGCCCAACCTACAAGCTGTCCGACCGGGCCGGAGCCGGCTCCAACCCGGGCCAGTTCAATCAACCGCGCGGCGTGGCCGTCTCTTCTGATGACAGCCGCGTCTATGTGCTCGACACGCAGAACGGCCGCATCCAGGTATTCGCGGCCGATACGGGCGAGCTGCTCGGAATCTGGGGCGACGGCGAGGGCGATCAGGTCACCCTCTCATTGACCGATAACGGTCTCGGCCCGTACGGCATCGCAACCGGTCCGGAGGGCCAGGTCTATGTCGCGGACACGTGGAACCACCGGATCGTCGTGGTCAATCCGGACGGCCAGGTGGTCCGCACCTTCGGCGAGTTCGCCAATAACGAGGATTCGCCCGATCCGCAGCAGAATCCGGGCAAGTTCTACGGCCCGCGCGGGCTGGTCGTGTACAACAACGAGGTCTACGTGACCGACACCGGTAACGAGCGAGTCGAGGTCTTCGGTCTCGATGGCGCCTTCCACCGGGCGTGGGGCGGCACTGGCTCGGCGCCGAACCAGCTCCTCGAACCGGTCGGCATCGCGGTCAGCCCAGGCGGACAGGTCTTCGTCGCTGACTCGGGCAATGCGCGGATCAGCATCTTCGACACCCAGGGCAAGCCGATTGCCCAGTGGCCGGTTCCGCAGTGGCAAGGACAGCAGTTCTACGAGCCATACCTCGCCTTCGATCAGAACGGCCGGCTCCTCGCCTCGTCCCCAACCTCTTCGTCGGTCATCGTCTTTGGTCCGGACGGCGAGCAACAGGATGTGCTGACGGATGCCGAGGGTGTCGCGCTGCAGGCCCCGGCCGGGATGGCGGTGTCGTCCACCAACGTGCTCTACATCGCCGACCGCGGCAGCAGCGAGGTGTACACGGTGGATCTCGGCCCAGTCACGGGCTCCGGCGAGGTGACCACGCTGCCGGTCGCCAGTCCGGAGGCGAGCCCACAGGCGTCGCCGGTCGCGTCGCCACAGGCATCGCCCCAAGCGTCTCCATCGGCAAACGGGTAGCTGCAATGGTCTACCTGCAACCGGTCAACACCCCACACTCGAAATCACTTTGGCTGCAGGAAGCGCTCGAACTCGAGCCATGCGCCGAGGACGCCGAGCCGCTGCAGGGGTCGCACGTCACCGACATCTGCATCGTCGGCGGCGGCTACACCGGACTGTGGACGGCGCTGCGGATCAAGGAGCTCGATCCCTCGGTTTCGGTCACCCTACTGGAAGCCAAGATCTGTGGCAGCGGCGCGAGTGGTCGCAACGGTGGCATGATCGGCTGCTGGTGGGACAAGCTCGGTACGTTGCTCAAGGTCTGCGGCACGGACGACGGACTATTCATGGCGCAAGCCGCCTATGACGCGATCGGCGAGATCGAGCAGTTCCTGAGGGAAAACCAGATCGAGGCTCATTTCGTCCGCAAGGGTCGACTCCAGGTCGCGACGTCCGAATTCCAGCTTGGCTCGTGGGAACCGGCCAGGCAGATGGCCGAGAAGCTGGGCTACGGCTGGTACTACACGCCATTGACCCGCGACGAAATCCAGCGGCGCGGCGGCTCGCCCCACTATATTGGCGGGTCCTACCGGAATGGCGATGCCACCGTTCAGCCCGCCCTGCTTGCGCGCGGGTTGCGCAAGGTCGCCATCGAGCGCGGCGTCCAGATCTTCGAGAATACGCCGGTCACGCAGATTCACGAAGGCGATCCGGTCATTCTGTGCATCCCGAACGGCGCCGTCATGGCCCGCAAAGTCGTGCTCGCAACCAACGCCTGGACCGCCGCCATCCCGGAGCTGCGGCGACAAATGATCGTCGTCTCGTCCGATATCGTCACCACCACACCGATCCCTGATCGGCTCGAAACGATCGGCTGGACCGGCGGAGAGTCGATCGCCGACTCGCGAATCATGGTCCACTACATGCACGTCACCCATGACAAGCGAATCAGCATCGGCCGCGGAAGTGGTGCGCTGGCCTACCTGGGTCGCGTTACGCCGGCCTTTGATGGCAACCCGGCCAAGGCGAAAGTCGTCGAGCAGGGGTTGCGCAAGTTCTACCCGATGCTCCCGGATGTTCCGATCACCCATTCATGGGGCGGTCCGATCGATCGCAGCCGCTCCGGCACCTTCATCTTCGGCCGGCTAACAGGATCACCCAACATCGCATATGGCGTCGGTTATTCGGGCTCGGGTGTCGGCCAAAGCGTGGTCGGCGGCAAGATTCTCGCCTCGACCGCGCTTGATCGCGTCGACGAGTGGTCGACGAGCAGGCTCAACCAGGGTTCGGTCATCCTCTATCCGCCGGACCCGGTCAAGTTCTTCGCCGGGATCGCGGTCCGAGGTGTGCTGACCCACCGCGAAGAGGGCGAAGAAGACGGCCGCGCTCCGCACCCGGTCGTCAAGGCGATTTCGAAGCTCGCCTACCCAACCTTGCCCAAACGCCTCGACCGTTCGAAAAGCACACCCAAGGCGTAGCGCAGGCCCCCCGTGGCCTGCGTTTATCGTCAGTGGCTCTCGGCTGCGGGTGAGGATTCCGGCTTGGTCAGCAGCCAGTCTTCGAAGCGCTGCGTCACCGCTTCGATATTGTCTGCCCACCAGACCCAGTTCTGCACAAACTGGACGCCGAAGTTCTCGGGTGCGCTGGGCATTTCCTTCAATCGCTCGGGATCGAGCAGCGGCGGCGCTTCGAGGTTGACCGGACCGAATGGGACCAGCCGGGAGAAGTTGGCCGATGGAATCGCGCGGGTCGCGAAATTGATGAAGTCCATCGCGACGTCCTTGTTCGGCGCACCCTTGGGTACCACCCACATATCAGCCGAGAGCATGCCGCCGTTCCACTGCGTGCCGATGTCGCTCGTCACGCCAAGTTGCCACGCCCGCGTGTTCCAGGCGCTGCCCATCGCCACCTGATCTGCCACCAGCAGCTCGATTGGCTGCTTGCCATCCTCGTACCACGCCACGATGTAATCGCGAACCCGGTCGAGCGTCGCGAACGCCCGCTCGAGATCGAGCGGATAGAGCGCATCCTTGGCCACGCCGTCAGCCAGCAGCGCGAACTCGAGCGTGCCCACCGGGTTGCGGGCCAGCGTGCGCAAATCCTCGAGTGGAATCGGGTCATCCGGGGACCCGCGCGGCGTAAAGGTCCAAAACTCGGTCCAGTCGCGCGGTGGCGTCGACCGATCGGCACGATAGACGATCACCGTCGAGAAGAAGGCCTCGCCGACCGCGTACTGGAGCACGACTTCCGGCACCAGAGGAGACTTGTCGACGACCGCGAAATCGATCGGTTCGAGGTAGCCGGTCCGGGCAAACGCAAGGGCATCGGCAGCCGGAAGTGTCAGGACATCCCACGAGACATCCTCGGATTCCACTTGGGACTTTAGCCGGCCTAAATCGGCAATCTTGATCTGGATTGATGCCCCGGTTGCCTCCTCGAACGGATCGAAGAAGGCCGTGCCCTGCGCATCCTGGATATTGCCGCCCCAGCCCGCGAAGTTCAGCGTCCGGTTAGCCCATTTGTCGGGCTGACCATATCCCGCGACCGGCGAACCGATCGGTTCCTGGGTCGGCACGGGCACCGTGGTGCTGGTGGGCTCCACCGTGGGCACAGAAGGTGTCGGTTTCTGGTTGCTCCCGCCGCAGCCGGCCAGGACAAGCGCCAAGCTACCGCCGAGCAATGCCCGCCGGCTGGCTGAAGTCTCGATTGCGCGGCCCAGCGGTTTCACGATTCCCCCACTCGCCCATTCCGGCGAGGATGCGCCGGCCAGTTCGAGCGCATTATCGTGCATCGACGACCCGACGACGGGTTTCTCAATGATCTGTCGAAAATTTGATTTGCCCTGTTAGGATGACGCATCCGATTCGCTGTCTTCTCATCCGGGGGAATCATGACAATTCGTATCGCTGTCGGTGGCATCGTCCACGAAACCAACACGTTCGCCCAGCCTGCGACCGACCTCGCGGAGTTCCGGGCCAACGGGCTGTACGAGGGTGATGAGATGCGCAGGTTGGCCGACACGAACACGGTCGTCGGTGGCGCGATCGAAGCCATCGATGCCGATCCCGACCTCGAAATGATCCCGACTGCCTTCAGCCATGCGATCCCCGGCGGTACGGTCACCCGGGCTGCCTTCGATTACATAGTCGACCAGATCACTGCCGGAATTGCCGCCGCCACACCCGATGCTGTGGTCCTTGATCTGCACGGCGCGCTTGTCGTCGAAGGCTCTCCCGGCGGTGATGGCGAGGTCGCGCGGCGCGTGCGGGAGATCGTCGGGCCGGACGTCCCGATCGTCGCGCCGCTGGATCTGCACGGCAACATCGACGACGTGCTGGTCGCAAATGCCGACATCCTCCTGCCATACCACACCTACCCGCACGTCGACACCGCCGAACGCGGCCGGGAGGCCGTTGAGTTGACAGTCAGGATGGCGCGCGGCGAGATCAGGCCAACAATGCGGGCCGTCAAACTATCGATCTCGCCGCCCGGACCGCAGCAATACAGCGAATTCGAGCCGACTGTCTCGCTCCAGCGGATCGCGCGCGAGTGGGAAACGAAGCCGGGCGTGATCGATACCTCGATCCTGTTCGCCTTTCCCTATTCCGATGTGTCGCACAACGGAATGGCGGTCGTCGCCACGACCGATAACGATCCCGCCCTGGCCGAGCGAATCTGCGACGAGCTGGGACGGGAGATCATCCGTCGCCACAACGAGTTCTGGCCGGAGATGATGACAGTCGAGGAGGCAGTCCATGCCGCCATGTCCGAGCCGACGGGGCCGGTAGTCCTGGCCGACTATGGCGACAATCCCGGTGGGGGCTCATCCTGCGATGGCACGGCTATCCTCTGGGGTCTGCTCGATCTCGGTGCGCAGGGAGCGGCGGTCGGACATATCTGCGATCCGGCAGTTGCCGCGCTCGCCCACGAGGCGGGTGAAGGTGCGGAGATCGAGGCCGAGCTCGGCGGCAAGCGCGACAACCTGCACGGCGCGCCAATTCCGATCAAGGCAACGGTTCTGCGCCTCTCAAACGGCGACTATGTCTACGAAGGTCCGATGAACCTCGGTGTCCACAACACGATGGGACCGACCGCCGTCCTCGCCTGTCGCGGTCGGCATGGCAACGTCGTCGAGGTCATCGTCAGCTCCCGCCGGGTGCAGGCGCTCGATACGGCGATCTTCCGCTCGCAAGGCATAGAGCCGACCGAGCGCAAGATCCTCGCAGTCAAGTCCAGCGTCCACTTCCGTGGCGCCTTTACGCCGATTGCCTCGCGGATCATTCTGGTCAACACGCCGGGGCTACTTCAGCTGGATGTGTCGGCATTCCCGTTCCAACACATCACCCGCCCGTTGTGGCCGCACGATCAGGACGAACCGCGTATGATCAAAATGAACACGCCCGGTTGACCGGCGCCGACCGACCGCACGATCATGCTGAACCCGGAGGAGAGCTGCGTTGGACACGTACAACATCTACATGGATGAAGCTTCGGCGGACGGCATGAACGGCGATACCGACGTCGATGTCAACTTCCGGGTGGTTTCGGCCAGCATGGACAGCGACGATGCCGAAGAGAACGCGGTGATCGTCGGGCTCGACCTCATCGATCTGATGAACCTTCGGGATGCACTGCAGAACGAGATCGACAGCTTCACGCTGCTCCAGTTCGAGGCCAACGCGCTGGCCGGCACCGACGAACTCGAGGACGAAGAGCTCCCGTAACCGTTCCGATCAAGCAGTCCCCACGACGCATGGCGCCGGCCCTATTTGGCCGGCATCCCGTTGTCGACAATCGCGCTGGGCACAATCAGACCGGCGCCACGGAAACGCGCGGTTGGCGACGATGCTGTCCGGCGTCGAGTCGCGCTATGTCGCTGGGCGGCGGCCGGTCAGGACAGCCAGTTCGAAGTACTTGAAGACGCAGTCGACATCGGCGAAGCCGGCGTCGCGCAACCAACGGAGTTGCGTCTCGACCGTGGCCAGCACATTCGCCTCCTGGTCGGGTCGCCTCCCGTACTCGCGGGCGATCATCTCCCGGCTCTGGCCGGTTCGCTGCCGCTCGTGATACTCCGTCAGCGAGTCGATCATTGCCTCATTCCAGACATCCTCGAGCCATGGCGAGGCTGATGCGACGTGCTCGACATTGATGAAGAGCGCGCCCGGTGCGAGCAGCGGCAGCAGCTCCCGGTAGAGTGCCGCCTTTCGCTCGTGCTGCAGGTGATGGATCGTAAAACCCGAGACAATCGCGTCATATGGCCCGTCGTCCTGGACAGTGGCGGCCCAATTCGGACTGTTGAGATCCGCCAGCACGAACGAGGGCAGGTTTGTGTCCTCGCCGAGGAGATCCCGGGCAGCCTCCATCATCGGTTCCGAAAAATCGACCAGCGTCGCGCGTGCTTCGGGGTGCCGGGTCAGGATCGCGATCGCGAGCAGACCTGAACCGCTGCCGAGATCGAGGAACGTATTGATTGGCCGCTCCGCC